>JBFYZC010000346.1:0-10553 GCA_041309705.1 Bacillota bacterium
CCTTAAAAAATGCTTTCAAAGTAAAACAGGTCGTGATTACTAAACCATCACCAACACCGACGCCAACTCCAACTCCAGAACCTGTAGTCACTCCAACTCCAACTGTTGATCCGAATACTGCTTTAAAAGCAATCTTCTTTGATTATGACAAACATCAAATTCGAGAAAATCAGATGACGACTCTCCAAGCTAATCTTAATGTTCTCAAAGCCAATTCCAGTCTCTTCATTGTTTTAGGTGGTCATGCCGATGAACGCGGTTCAGCAAAATACAACTTAGTTCTTTCTGCCAAACGTGCTGAAGAAGTTAAAAATTTCCTCATTAAAAACGGCATTGATGAAAATCGTATTATTCTTTATGCTTATGGTAAAGATTTTCCTGCCAAAGATGGTCATACCGAAGAGTACTGGTGGTATAACCGACGTGTTGATATCTCACTTTGGGAAACCAAACCTTCTAAAGATCAAGCATTACGCGAAAATACAGAGATGTAAATTCGTAGCATAAAGAGGTGCTCCAAAATTGGAGCACCTCTTTATTTGTCATCTTTTTAAAAGAGTTTCAAAGCAAACAAAAAACCTCTACTATTTTCTAGCAGAGGATCTTCTTGAGTGAAAATTATCCTATTAAGCCTTAGCCTTCGCTACTCCAACTAATTCTTTGAAAGCTTGTCCATCATGTACTGCTAAATCAGCTAATACTTTACGATTTACTTCCACACCGGCTTTTTTAAGACCGTTAATAAAAGTACTATAGGACATACCATTCATCCGTGCTGCAGCATTAATTCTGGTAATCCAAAGTTTACGAAAGTCACGTTTTTTAGCGCGACGATCCCGTAAAGCACAAGCCAAAGCTTTCATTACTTGGGCATTAGCTGGTCTAAAGATCTTACTCTTCTTTCCACGATAACCTTTGGCTAATTTCAATACTTTTTTATGACGATGGCGGCTGGTAAAACCACCTTTAACTCTTGGCATTGTAATCCCCTCTCTTGCCTAAAAATACTCAGAACTAAATTAATATACCTATAAAGAGCTTACATCAATCCTAACATACGTTTTACTCTTCTAGTATCACCATCACTAACCACAGCATCTTTTCTTAAATTACGCTTTCTTTGTGGACTCTTTGACTCTAAAAGATGACGTTTGTATGCATTATTTTTAACAATTTTACCACTACCAGTTACTTTGAATCTCTTAGCTGCACCTTTATGAGTTTTCATCTTTGGCATTAGTTCTCGCTCCTCTCTGGTGAGATTTTTTAATGGCAAAACAAATAAGCCCAAATTAAGTGGTATACTTCACAATAAATTAAACTTGTCCAACTTTTTGGAGCTTAAAATACATTATTTTTTTAAACTTTATAGTTTACAAAAAATTATCATTCTAACCACAATTTAACCAATTATTCCGGTTTACTTGCTAAAATCATGATCATATTTTTACCTTCAATTTTAGGTTCGCGCTCCATTGTTGCATTTGTTTTGACTTCTTCAAACAATTGCAATAACAAAGTTTTTCCTAATTCCGCATGAACAATTTCACGTCCGCGAAACCGAATCATCGCCTTCACTTTATCCCCATCATTGAGAAATTTTTGTGCTGCTTTTACTTTTACCTGAAAATCATGCTCCTCAATTTTTGGAGTCATTCGGATCTCTTTGATCTCAATAATTTTCTGTTTTTTACGTGCTTCCCGTTCACGTTTACTTTGTTCATAACGATATTTCCCGTAGTCCATAATGCGACATACTGGAGGTTTCGCAGTTGGAGCCACTTCCACTAGATCAAGCTCTTTCTCCTGAGCGATTCTAATGGCATCTCGTACTGCCATAATTCCTAATTGCTCACCTTCGGCACTCACTACTCGAATCTCTTTGACCCGAATTTCCTCATTAATACGTAACTCGTTGCTAATAAGCAGCCACCTCCCAAAATAATTCAAAGCGGGTAACCTATAGAGGTCACCCGCCAATAAAAGCTTCATTTTGATTATCATGAGCTATTAACCTCAACACTAAATGTTAAGGTGAGAAGCGGATGACTTCTACTTTATTTTCTTGGATTTATTATAACACTATTTTCCGAAATCGTCAAGATCAGGTTTAATATTTAATTCTGTAATTTTAACTTTACTTCCTGCCCTGCAATCATTTGATACTTCGCCGCCTGATACTCGAATTCAACTGATTCACCTTTAAGCTGTTTAATTGAAAATTCTTCTCGGTTAACATTAATCTCAAGATGACGCTCTTGGAAAGTAAATTTAAACGAATATCCTTCCCATTCCTTGGGTAGATATGGATTCATCTTTAATTTACCCTGTTCTACCATTACCCCAGCAAAACCCTGAACAATTGCAGCCCAACTCCCTGCCATACTTGTCAAATGAATCCCTTCATCAGTATCATCATTATAATTGTCAAGATCAAGTCGTGCAGTACGTAAATATAATTCATAGGCTTTGGTCTGATAGCCAATGCGACTAGCAGCAATTGAATAAATACTCGCTGAAAGTGATGATTCATGCACCGTTCGCGGCTCATAAAAGTCAAAATTTAGTTGTTGTAATTCTTTTTCATAACGTTCGGGAAAGAAATATATTCCTTGAATCACATCTGCCTGTTTAATAAAGCAAGAGCGTAAAATGCGATCCCATGACCAATGCTTATTTAGTGGTAGTTCTGAGGCGGGAAGCTCCGCGACCAACTGTTGCTCCTTATCCAAATAACCATCATTCTGTTCAAAAATACCTAATTCTTTGGCGTATGGATAATACATCTTCGCAATAATTTCTTGCCATTTCAAAAATTCTTCTGCTTTCAAGTTTGTTTTTTGCAATAATGCTGCCAAAGATTTTGCATCAGCCTGTTTAAATTTTTCCAGTGCATTCAAGGTATATTCTAATGTCCAAGCTGCCATGGTATTAGTGTACCAGTTATTATTAACATTATTTTCATATTCATTCGGACCAGTAACCCCTAAGATAAAATAGCGATCCTTCTCTGGATGATAATTAACCCGACTTGCCCAATAGCGACTAAGTTCTACCAGAACTTCCAGTCCATATTCAAATAAATAAGAGTAATCTTGGGTATAATTCGTATAATTATAAATCGCATAAGCAATTGCACCATTACGATGAATCTCTTCAAAAGTAATCTCCCATTCATTATGGCACTCTTGCCCGTCCATGGTAACCATTGGATAGAGTGCTCCCTGACAACCCAATTTGGCAGCATTTTCCTGCGCTGCTTTCAAATGCAGATATCGGTAGTACAATAAGTTTTTGGCTACTGCTGCATTAGTTGCTAAATAAAATGGAAAACAGAAAGCCTCTGTATCCCAATAGGTGCTACCACCATATTTTTCACCCGTAAATCCCTTCGGTCCAATATTCAAACGCGGATCTTTACCAGTATAAGTCTGGTTTAATTGAAAGATACAATAGCGAATCCCCTGTTGCGCCTGGGAATCGCCCTTGATAATCACATCACTTTCCGACCACTTTTCTGATAATACCTGCAGATGTTTTTGATAGAGTTCTTGATAACCTTGATCCTTGGCATGCTTTAGCTTCTCTAAAGTAATCATCGCTAATTCATCAACATCATGATCGCGTGAAGTACAAACAGCTACAAACTTTTGTAGTTCAACCATTTTTCCCTGAGTTAATTCTACTTTCAACTCATAACCAATAAATTTTTCCGTTGCCCGCAACTCTTGCGCAGGCAGCATCTCCTGTCCGGCCAAGAATAATTTCGTACCAAAAGCGGTTGTCAGATAAAATCCTGTCTTCTTGGTCTTCATCGTCAGTAAAGCATATTCTGGATTAACCTCATGACTGATCTCATCCCAAAAAACCTCTCCATAATTAGCATCTTCATTAACCACTCTGCCATCCAATGCCGGGGTTAACTTTAAGTTTCCCTGATAATTAAGTGGGGTTATTTGAATACTAATTATAGCAAGATTATTCTCTGCCATACTTAAAAAGCGAGTAAAAACCAACTTAGTTTCCCGACCATTTTCTTGATGCCAGATAAATGAACGGGTTAGTTTACCGGCTTGCATATCTAATTCACGCTTAAAATTCGAAATTTCAGCTTTAGCGAGATCCAGCTTCACACCATCGATCTCAATTTCTACCATAATCCAATTGGTAGAATTTAATACTTTAGCAAAAAATTCCGGATACCCAATCTTCCACCAACCTACTCGAGTTTTATCTGGATAATAGACTCCTGCTACATATGTTCCCTGCAGACTATCACCAGAATATCCCTCTTCAAAAAAACCTCTTAAACCCATATGCTCATTGCCGAGACTAAAAATACTTTCTGAAAAACGATTTTCTTCAGGAACAAATCCTTCCTCAATAATCTTCCATTCATCAACCAAAAATTTATTAATCATTCCAAGCCTCCTCGATCATTTATACACTTTACAGTAAAGATCTTTTATTGTACCACGCTTGATGTAATTATTATTTCTACTTTTCAAGCAAGTATAATTCTATTACTTAGCTCATTCAATGTCAAGGCAAACGTTTGCACAAAATCCAAATATCTATCCATAATCTAGATATATAGTTCATTTTATATAGATTACCATCAATCTCTCTAATACTATAATTTAAGTTTGGAGAAACTATTCGTAAGGAGGTGAACTAAATGAAAGCAAGTACCACTAGTTGGACCATTACTGGTCTTGGAACTGCGGTCAGTAGCTTAGGAGCAGTTATGTTAAAACGTAAAAATGAAATAGGGCTAGGAGTACTCGGATTCGGGCTAGCTCACGTAGTACTTGGTCTCTTAGATTTAACTCGTCCAACCATTCGGAAATCATAATTATTTTTTGGTGACTGTTTTTTGTTAATCTAAACAATTTTTTAATTTTTCCGACACCAAGCTAACAATTCTTGCATCACCATTGGTAACGGAGTATTAAACTCCAAATATTTTTCGGAACGTGGATGAATAAAACCCAATGTTACTGCATGCAAAGCTTGCCCCATAATCGGGGCATGCTCTTTTTTACGCCCATATACCGGATCACCTACCAAAGGATAGCCCTGATGACTAAAATGAACTCTAATCTGGTGCGTACGACCTGATTCTAAAGATGCCTCAAGATGAGTATAAGCTCCCAAATACTCAAGTACATGATAGTTGGTTGCGGCGGGTTTCCCCGTCGTTACTACTGCCATCTTCTTTCGTTCCACTGGATGTCGTCCAATCGCTCCAACAATTCTTCCTTCTTCTGGTGGTCTTCCGTGTACGATTGCTTGATAAACTCTTTTCACCGTGCGTGCTTTAATTTGAGCCGTCAAAGAAAGATGCGCTAAATCATTCTTAGCAACCATTAAAACTCCTGAGGTATCCTTATCTAGACGATGTACAATTCCGGGACGAATTACTCCTCCAATTCCCGAAAGATCTTGACAATGATTTAATAACGCATTTACCAATGTTCCCTGATAATTACCTGCTGCCGGATGAACTACCATTCCACGCGGCTTGTTAATCACAACTAAATCAGAATCTTCATACAGAATCTCTAAAGGAATTGCTTCTGGAATTAATTCCAAAGGTGTTGGTTCATCCCAGAAAACATCTATTTTCTGACCAGCCTCAACTTTATGACTTGCCTTTAGACTCTGATGATTAAGCCTTACTCCACCAGCATCAATAATTTTTTGCACAAAAGAGCGGGACGGCCAAACTCCCGTCCCACTAAGATAACGATCTAATCTTTCCCCAGTTGCATCTAGTTCAACCCGGAAACTCTGAAACGGCATCTGCCGCAGCCTCCTTTGTTTGATAACGCTGCTTAATAATAAAGATTGCTGTAAAAGATCCTAAAAACATCAAGATACAAACTAGCTGCGCAATACTTAACCAAGAAAAAATCATTGGACTTTCACGGAAGATCTCCACTATAAAACGCATTACTCCATATAACCCAATATATAGGAGGAAGAGAAATCCAGAAAATTGACGATGCTTACGTAAACGATAAAGAATCGCAAAAATAATCAAGCTACCTAACATCGAGTATAGTTGAGTTGGCTGACGTAATAAGTCGTCATGCGCCGAACATTTCATTGCCCATGGTAATTGACTGACTTTCCCATAACAACAGCCATTTAAGAAACATCCTAATCGTACAATCGAATAACCCAAAGCAATAAATGGTGCTACTAGATCTGAAAGCTGCCAAGGATGAATATTTTTTAGCTTGGTAAACCAGAAACCTGCCCCAAATCCTCCTAGCAAACCACCATGAAACGCCAGTCCACCTGAGTTAATCATTATTACTTCCCACCATGGACGAGTTAAGAAAAATTTTATCTCAGTTAATACATAAATCAGCCTTGCTCCAATCACTGCACCAATTAATATCCAGGTAGCCAAGTCAACAATATTATCAGTACTTAAATTATAACGTCGTGCCTCACGACTAATTCCAATAATCCCCACCAAAAAAGCAATTGATAACATTAGACCGTAAGCGTGTACGGATAATCCGAAAATATTAAATAATTCAGATTTCAATCATTGTTCCTCCTCTACTGCGACTACATGATCCACATTTATATTTTGCTGATTATTTTTAGTTTGTACTTCCATGCGAAACATTCCCCAAGCAATCAATGCTACGCCAATAAAAATTGCAATATCAGCTACATTAAAAATTGGCCAAACTCGTAAATCAATAAAATCACGCACATATCCCAACCAAACTCGATCCACAAAATTCCCCAGAGTACCACCAAGAGCAATGGCTAAACCATAATGAAAAATTGTCGAATATTTTGAGATTTGCTTGCGATAAAACCAGAGTAAGCCAAAGACCAACAAGGTAATTGAGATTAGGAATAATCGCTGTGATTGCAAAATACTAAAAGCTGCTCCACGATTTTCGGTATAAGTTAACGCAACCCAGTTATTAATTAGATTAATACTTTGAAATGGAGGCAGTTTAGTTTGTACAATTATCTTAGTTAGCTGATCTAAAAACAAGACTATACCCGCTATTAATAGATAGAGCATGAATTTCCCCTCAATATAATTTTAGATGGTTGACAAATTTGTAATATTTTCCTAGTTTTGATCAAATAATTATTTCGTCATCCGTATTCAAAAAACCTTTTAAAATAATAAAAAATTAAGAAATTAATTATCTCAATTCCTTAACAATTAATAAAATATAAAGAATATAATCAGTTTAAGTTCAAAACTAATCACGCTGATCATAATTGCCAGGTGCTTCAGGAATCTCATCTGGTCCAACGTCAATAATCGCTTCCACTGGTGTTACTATTCCTAATGGCTCTTTAGCGTCTAAATAAACTTCATTATAATCCAAGACTCCACCTAAATCGGAAGGGGTTTCTGAAGTACCATACTTAGCTACTTCTTGCCAGATATCCTCTCCGTCAGTAGCAATATTATCAGTTTCATCCAAGAAAGTTCTGCCAAACGGTGGCGTTAAAAGTTCTTCTTCAATTGGGCGTAGATGATCAATTGTATCTTCTTCCAGTTTTTCTTGACATTCAATACAAAAAGTAGTATAAGGAAGTGCCTCCAAACGTTCTGGATTAATCTCTACTCCACAACCTTCACAGATGCCATAATCTCCTGTTTTCATATGTTCTAATGCTTCGTCAATCTTCTGTAGAAACTCTTCTTGATTCTTAAGCAAAGCCAAATCTTTTTCGCGCTCAAACGTCTCACTCGCTAATTCGCCAGGATGATTGTCATAGGCAGATAGTTCACCTAGCGAGTTAGTCAGTGAATCATCAAAATTAAAATAATGAGAGTTTCTTAAAGTTCTTTTCAAATTTGCCTTCTCTTTTAACAGTCGATGTTTAAAATAGTTTAATTTCTTCTCTTCCATCTTTTTCACTTTCTCCCTTATGAATAAATTTTCAATTGATAATTCACAATTCTGACTAAATCAGCCACAAATTTGCCGATTATTGGTAAATTCAAACTAGCCAAACGTGAGAGCAACATCAAAAAAACTCCTGCAATCATCGTTAGACCAATTGCTATCCCAAATCCACGTGCCAGACCTGATAAAAAATTCAAAAAGATCAAGCGTAAAGGATTTTCAATTATTTTCATAAATTCTGCCAAATTAGCCTGTTCGAGTTTAACTTCTAGTCGAGCCAACTTCTTATAAAGCGAGATTAATTGTTGTCGTTTCATCTTCTCCTCACTCACCTTTTACTTACTCTTCTTTTTATCCTTTTATACTTACCTCTTTGCTAATTGTCAACTAAAACAACTTAATATTTATAAATTTTAAAATAAAATAAATCAGAAAAGACAAAATAAAAATAGCCATTCGGGAAGGAAAATCGTAGAAAATATTGAATGATTAACATATAGATGTCATAAAAAACCCAAATCAATTACACATACAAGATATTCCGCACATCAATGCCGCTAATACCACATCTTGTATATGAAAATTAGATTTAATTGTAGAATATCCACAATATATGTGTAATATGTGCACTATATATTTTCCGGTAAAGATCTTTCATTATATCGAGTGAAAAGATCAATATAGTTTCCAATAAAGACCTTTTATTTTATCGAGTGAAAATATCCAAAGCACTAAGGATTTTTCGCGAAGATAAAATGAATTAGATCTTTTGGAAAGTATAGCTAGTACTAAGGATTTTTCACGAAGATAAAATGAATTAGATTTTTCAGAAAATATATAAAAAATTAACCATGAAAGTGAAGTGAAATAATGGCCTATATCAGGTCATTCTGGAAAAAACCACGTTTTTTATGGATTTTAGCAACTACACCAGGATATATTATTGCTTGGTTGCTTGCAAATATTAAAACCATTGTTACATGGCCACAAAGTCTAAATAATTTTCTCGGTTATGACTTACTTTTTGATATTGCAGGAGTCACTGGCGGATTAGCAACGGCTATTCTTCAGTATCTTGTTTTGAAGCGTTGGTTAGATGGTGCTATCTGGTGGATTGTTCCTGCGATTATTACCACTGCTGCTAGCTTCAGTGGTGCTTCGGCATGGTCAATTATGGTTTTAGTAGTTCTTTTACAAATGATGATCTTAATTTTTAATCATCGATCGCAAGACTCTACTAACTGGGCAATTTGGGCCATGATTTCCTGGACACTCTCGCTAATTTTCCGTGAACTACAATTTTCAATCTGGTTTTACGAATTTCTGGTCAATATTCTCTATGGAATTACCGTTGGAATCTTAACTGGTGGTGGATTAAATGACCTTTTTGCTCAACCACAAAAAGCTCGAATTACTGCTACTTACAGCGGTATTGGGGGCTTTTTTAAACAAAAATTCCATATGATTTATGGTATTATTAAGCTCAGGTATGCAATTCATCTTACCAATTCTGCAAAACACAAAAAAGTTTCTCGAAAAAAAATCCTCTACAACATGGCCTGCCAGCGTTATGAAAAAGCTAATGAATACCTAAAACAATCAGAACCACTGCTTACCAATTGGGGGCTGACGTTAATCGAGCTTGCTAAATTTAGTTCCGGAACCGAAGCTGATCGAATTTTAAACCAAGCATACAAAAAACTTCAAGCTTCTTTTGAAATTAATCCATATCAATATCAGATGCTCTATATTTGGGCAAATACCTTAAGTCAGCAAGCGATTCGGGTTGGCGGAGAAGCTGCAGATCTATTATTCTCAAAAGCATATGAAAAATTCTCAGCGGCATACGCCATGAAGCCAAAACCCTATCCGATCATGGTTGATTGGGGAGAAACTTTATTAAAACATGGCTCGCAAAAAGTGGGGCCTGAAGCAAATCGTCTTTTAAGTGAAGCCTGCGAAAAACACGAAGCCATACTCAAAAAGAAACCTCGGTTATATGATACTACGGTTCATTTTGGCTATACATTAATCGAACAAGCTAAACGTAGTAATCCCTGGGAAGGTGAGCAGTTACTAGAGAAAGCTCTGGAAAAATTTAAAAGAGCCCACAAATTAAAACCACGTTATCCAGAATCTCATATTAACTTAGGAATTCTCTCGATTCAACTAGCCAGCATGAAACTACCAGGAAGTGAAGAAGCTACTAAATTATACCAAGAAGCACATGAAAAATTTATGCACGCAGAATCACTTAGTCTAGGTAGTGCTTCCTATTATTTAGCCAAACTCAGTTTGCTTTCCGGACAAAAAACTGAATGTCTTGAATGGCTCGATAAAGCACGTAAGTATCGTGCTCTACCACAAGTACAGGAGATCATTACTGATCCAGTCTGGCTAAGTGTTCGTGAATGTGAATGGTTTAAAGAGTTTCTCACTTATGGTGGAATGAAACTCAAAGAAACTCAGAAAAGACTCATCTAACAAACCCAATCTTTAAATTGTCAAATCATTTATAATTTATTTTAAGGTCAAGTTTCAAAATTTTTCTACTCAATTAAACACTTGATCTTTTATTCTGTGCAAAAACTCTCCTCTAAAATTCAGGGAGACATAATTATGAAGGTAACCTACCAGGAGGTTAAGAAA
>JBFYZC010000347.1:0-2588 GCA_041309705.1 Bacillota bacterium
ACAACACATTCCTGATAAGGTGCTAAATTCGCATAAATCCCCACAATCCCCGCTGCGGTATAATCGCGAAACTTCCCATCACTCTTGGCTTCATTGAAAATATTCTCTCGCAAAGGTGCCAGCCCTACTGTCCAGGCACGTGACGTCAAAGTATCTAAAAATCTCTCATAATCAAAATCAAACTCCCAAAAGCGCACCTTTTTTAGACTAGAAGTGCTACTCGAAAAACACCCAAAAAACTCAAATTCTACTTGAGTTCCATATTTATCTGCAATCATCTGCAAAGCAGGCATTATCAACTCCAAATCTCTTTGATGATGTGGTGTCCCAAAATATCCAATTCGATAAGGTGGAGTGGAATTAATTTTATTTATCTCACGCAGCATCACTGCATAAGACTGATAAATCGCATCAAATCCTGCTACTGCAAGTCTTTTAACCAATATTTTTGACCCTACTTTAATTAAATCTGCTTCGCCAAAAAATAGCTTTACCATTGCTGGCATTCCGGTGCGTAAGTGACGTTCACCCCATACTTCATCAAGTGGTGGGTTTAATAGATCATCATCTAACTCATAGATTATTTTAATTCCCCTTTTTTTAGCATAGCGAACTAAGGAAAGAGTTTTTCCATGTAGACAACGATAAAGAATTAAACAATCAAGCTCCAAGAAATCTTCCAATTTCAGTTGATGCTCTAGTTTCACAGTATAGCTAATTAAACTACTCGCACTTAAAAGCTCAAACGGAATCTCATACCCAATTCGCACACCAGAACCATAATTTGCTGCCACGACTAATATTTTTTTCATTTAATTTCCTAAACTTCATTCCCCTTTTCAAAAAATTTTATTACATTGTATTAAAGTTTCATTTTAATGGTGCATGTTCTCAAAAAATTCACTATACCAATTTAATGATGCAGACAATTGCCTTAAATTCCTACTATCTGACACTTTCCTTATCTAAAATTAATAAACTGTATAAAATGCAGCTACAAAAATTCATTTACCACTACACTAAAGGAGTCGATCCGCAATGGAAATTCCGGTACTTAAACCCTCGATTACTGAAGCAGAGATTGAGGCAGTCATTGAAGTATTACGTTCTGGCTGGTTAGGCTTGGGACCCAAAACTGCAGAATTTGAAAAAGCCTTTGCCCAAATGGTAGGGGCTAAATATTGTGTTGGATTAAATTCTTGTACCGCAGCGCTTCATCTAGCAATGCTTTCTTTAAATTTAAAACCGGAAGATGAGGTAATTGTTACTCCAATGACCTTCATCTCCACGGTTCACGCAATCTCTTATTGTGGGGCAAAGCCAGTTTTTGCTGACATTCTCCCTGATACACTAAATATTGATCCCCAGGATGTTGCACGCAAGATTACTCCACATACCAAAGCAATTATTGCAGTGGATATGGCAGGTCATCCGGCTGATCTGGATGAACTAAGCGAGCTCGCTGCAGAAAACGGGCTGGTGCTAGTTGAAGATGCCGCTCATGCCTGTGGTGCTTTCTATAAAGATCGCCCGGTTGGTTCGATTGCCCCGCTCACTTGTTTCAGTTTTCATGCCGTCAAAAATCTCACCTGCGGCGAAGGTGGCGCGATTACTTTCGAGAGCGATTGGAATGATAAATGGTTTCGTGAGATGCGCTGGTTAGGTATCTCCAAGGATACCTGGTCACGCACTGGTGACGAAACCTCCTATAAATGGAAATATTGGATCAACGAATTAGGATTCAAATGTCATCTAAGCGATATTCCCGCCGCAATCGGACTAGTGCAACTGGGTCGTTTAGCCAAACTTAATCAAGCCCGCCGTCAGATCGTCGCACGCTACAATGAAGCCTTTGCCGAAGTAGCTTGGCTTACTACTCCAGTTGAAAGAGAGTATGTCAAATCAGCCTGGCATCTCTATCAGGTAAAATTACCTGACGAAGCTACGCGCGACCGTTTTACCACCTATCTAGCAGCGCAGGGGATTGCTCCAGGAGTGCATTATATCCCTAGTCATCTACATCCCTATTATCAGAAACGCTGTAAATCAATCTGCCCGGTGGCAAGTGAAGTCTGGCAGAGAATCGTTACTTTACCAATTTTCCCAGATTTGACTGAGGAGCAGCAGAATTACGTGATTGAAACAGTTTTGAAGTTTGAGGTTTGAGGGGCGAAGGGAAAAAGTTGAAAGTAAGTAAGTTAGTTTTTATCCTAAAACTTTCAACTTTTTCAATAAAAATCTCAGCTATCAAGCCCTAACTTTTTTCTAATATACTCTTTCACTTGTTTCATATCATAATTAAATGTAACCCCCACACTTCCTGGCATACTTGTGTAACAAACACTAATTAGTTGTGGGATTCGTTTAGTCCGATAACCTTTATGATATACCCGAATATAAAGTTCCCAATCACAAACTCTAGTGACAATTGGAGTCTCGTCATATCCATCCAACTCTAAAAAAGTAGCACGCCGCATCATAATTGCATTATTGGCAATTCGATTATTCAGTAAAATCTTTTCTTTATCAAAATCATAGTCACCTAAAATACCCCGCATAGTTTTAGTGTCGTAATTAATATAAACTGT
>JBFYZC010000348.1:0-3041 GCA_041309705.1 Bacillota bacterium
ACCACATTGCGAAGCCTTTCCAACTTTGGCGAAGGGAAAATAACTGGTTTGTTGGTTCCAGAGCAAAACTTGAGAGTCTTTGCTATAAAAACCAACCAATTCATCCCTCTCCTTCGCTCTCCTTCGCTCTCGCTTCGCGAGCAAGGTTTAGATACGGGGGAATTCTTGGTGGACGTGTTAAAAAATAATATGACTTGAATTTAGGAAGAGAGGGGGCTATTTTCCTCTCTCTTCTAAATGTAATCAAGTAATTTTTCTAGCATTAAATATTTTCCTAAAGATCTAATTAATATTATCTTCGCGAAAAATCCTTAGTACGTTTTTAATACTTTCTAAAAGATCTAATTCATTTTATCATCGTGAAAAATCCTTGATACTTTGGATATTTTCACTTGATAAAATAAAAGATCTTTATTGGAAACTATATAGATCTTTTCACGCGATATAATAAAAGATCTTTACTTTGAAAATATATAGATTGAGTTGAAAGGGGTAAATTTTTATGCAAGAATATGTCCTGGAAATGAGGGATATCGTTAAAGAATTTCCAGGCGTAAGAGCCTTAAAGGGAGTTAGCTTCAAAGTACGTCGAGGTGAGATTCATGCACTCTGTGGAGAGAATGGTGCAGGAAAATCAACTTTGATGAAAATTTTGAGTGGCGTTTATCCTTATGGGACTTACACTGGGGAAATCTATATTAATGGTCAGTTGCAAAATTTTTCAGGAATTAAATCTTCTGAAGAAGCTGGAGTTGCAATTATTAATCAAGAACTAGCTTTAGTAAAGTATTTAACCGTAGGTGAGAATATTTTTTTGGGGAATGAACCAAATAATTTTGGAGTAATTGATTGGAATAAACTTGACTATGAGACTAACCGCTGGTTACAAGAAGTTGGTTTAAATATTAATTCTAGAACAAAAGTGATTAATCTTGGTATTGGGCAACAACAAATGGTAGAGATTGCTAAAGCTCTTTCAAAACAAGCAAAGATTTTAATTTTGGATGAACCGACCGCAGCACTGACTGAGAGTGAAGTAGTGACTTTGGTTAGAATTTTAGAGCGTCTAAAGGCAAATGGTGTAACTTGTATCTACATCTCTCATAAATTGGGAGAAGTCTTTAAGCTTGCAGATACCATCACTGTACTACGTGATGGGGAAAGTATTTCTACGAAAAATAAAAATGAAACTTCGGAAGATGATGTAGTGGCAACGATGGTGGGGCGTGAACTTTCAGAACGTTTTCCGAGAGTGCAAGCTTCTTTAGGAAAGGTTGTTTTGGAAGTTAAGAATTATTCAGTTTATGACCCAGAACAAACTAATAAAAAAGTGATTGATAATGTTAATTTTTCATTACACGAAGGAGAAATTCTGGGAATTGCTGGTCTGATGGGTGCCGGACGTACTGAGCTGGTAAATAGTATCTTTGGTGGCTATGATGGTGTAAGTAAGGGAGCTGTTTTAATCGATGGTGAGAAAGTTAAGATTAATAATCCCCAAACGGCGATTAATTATGGTTTGGCATTAGTGACTGAAGATCGAAAACGTTATGGATTGGTTTTGGATCAGGATATTAAAAAGAATCTTACGCTGGCACACCTGCCTTATATCTGTCAGAATGGAATTATGAATTTTAATGAAGAGATCAAGTTAAGCGAAGAACAGAGAGTGGCATTGCGGATTAAAACTCCATCACTAGAAGCAAAAGCCAATAATTTAAGTGGTGGTAATCAACAAAAAGTAGTACTTGGTAAATGGTTGATGACTAATCCTAAAGTACTAATTATTGATGAACCTACCCGTGGGATTGATGTTGGTGCTAAATTTGAGATTTATAATATTTTGAATCAATTAAAGCAACAGGGAGTAGCGATTATTATGGTTTCTTCAGAGTTGCCAGAAGTTTTGGGAATGAGTGACCGTATTTTAGTGATGCATGAAGGGACTTTTGTAGCTGAATTCATGCATGAGGAAGCTAGTCAGGAAAAAATAATGCATGCAGCAACGGGAGGGCATTGAGAATGAGTAATTTGGAAAAAAATTCTGAAGTAGTAGAGAATAATTTATGGAAAAATAAAATTAGCATGAAAATTGATGCTCGTGCATATACCATGATTTTTGCACTAATTGCGATCTGGTTTATCTTTAGTATTTTAACAGATGGAATGTACTTAACTCCACGTAATATCTCCAACCTTTCGCGATATATGTCAATCACCGCAGTCTTGGCAATTGGAATGGTGATGGTGATTGTGGCGACACATATTGATCTCTCGGTAGGATCGGTACTTGGTTTAACGGGAGGATTAGCGGCAATTTTACAGGTTTGGTACAATGTCCCGACCCCATTGGCGATTTTAGCAGCTTTAGTTTTGGGTGCATTATTAGGTGCTTGGCATGGCTTTTGGGTTGCATATCAAAAAGTACCTGCATTTATCGTTACTCTGGCAGGAATGATGATATATCGCGGAGTCTTGCTGGGATTGACTAAAGGGGTTACCATCTCGCCGATGAATGCAGATTTTAAAATGATTAGTGGTGGTTATCTTGATTTAACTTCAGGGATAATTATGACTGGAATTGCAATTATCGCTTTAATTTATGGAAAAATTAAATCGCGTCGTTCTAAACTGAAGTATGGTTTTGAAGTAAAACCATTAGCGCTCGAATTATTAGCTATTATCTTTTATATTGCCCTGATTGTTACTTTTGTCTATGTACTTTATCAATACGAAGGAATTCCTTATCCGGCTATTCTGGTGCTAGCTTTAGTGATTATTTTCTCTTTTATTACTAACAATACTAAATTTGGACGTCAAGTTTATGCACTTGGTGGTAATGTTGAGGCGGCTCGACTCTCGGGAATCAATATTAAGCGACGCACAATGATGATCTTTGTCTTTGCTAGTTTGCTGGCTTCGGTCGCAGGAGTTTTGACGGTGGCGAGATTGGGTGCAGCCACTAACACTGCAGGTAGTGGAGCTGAGATGGACGCAATTGCCTCCTGTGTAATTGGTGGCACTAGCTTAATGGGTGGTGT
>JBFYZC010000349.1:0-11035 GCA_041309705.1 Bacillota bacterium
CGGTCAATACCTTGAATATGCTTGGTAAAGTAAAAAAAATGGGACGTTTTAGTGGACGACGTTCAAGTTGGAAGCGAGCAATTGTTACTGTAGAAAAAGGTAGTCGAATTGAGTTTTTTGAAGGAGTCTAAACTTTTTTTATAAAATAATTTCTCAATTGTAATCAGAATTAATTAACCTAAGTTTAAAAGGGAGGTCAGGAAGATGCCGGTAAGAAAATACCAGCCAACCTCGCCTGGCAGAAGATTTATGACAGTCTCTGATTTTGCAGAGATTACTAAAAGTAAGCCAGAAAAATCCCTGTTGGAACCGTTGAAAAAAACAGGTGGTCGTAATTCTTCAGGAAGAATGACCGTACGTCACCGTGGTGGCGGACACAAACGGATGTATCGTGTAATTGATTTTAAACGTAATAAGTTCGATGTGCCTGCACAGGTAGTTTCAATTGAATATGATCCAAACCGTTCGGCACGAATTGCCTTATTACAATATGAAGATGGTGAGAAGCGTTATATCTTAGCACCATTAGGGATTAGTGTAGGAGATACGGTGTTATCAGGGCCTAATGCTGATATTAAACCAGGTAATGCTTTACCATTATCAGAGATTCCAGTTGGTACCATTGTTCATAATATTGAGCTTCAAAAAGGTCAAGGCGGAAAAATGGTACGTACTGCAGGGGCTGGCGCACAGTTAATGGCAAAAGAAGGTGGTTACGCTAATCTGCGTTTACCATCAGGTGAGATGCGTTTAGTCAAAGTAGAGTGCATGGCAACAATTGGTCAAGTTGGTAATGTTGAGCATGAAAATATTAGTATCGGTAAAGCAGGACGTTCGCGTTGGTTAGGAATTAGACCCGGAAACCGCGGTGTCGTTATGAATCCAATCGATCACCCACATGGTGGTGGTGAGGCTCGTTCACCAATCGGTCGAGCACCAGTTACTCCTTGGGGTAAACCTGCTTTAGGACATCGCACCCGTAAACATAAGGCCTCAGATCGTTTGATTGTGAAACGTCGTAGCTAGAGGCATAAGGAGGGTATGTAAGTGTCACGCTCATTAAAAAAAGGTCCGTATATAGAAGCGAGCCTAATGAAAAAAGTTGAAGATATGAACTCAAAAGGTGAGAAAAAAGTGATCAAAACCTGGTCACGGAGTTCAACAATCTTCCCAGAGATGGTTGGTCATACAATGGCGATCCATGATGGTCGCAAACATGTACCAATTTATGTTACTGAAGATATGGTTGGTCATAAATTAGGAGAATTCGCACCAACTCGTACTTACCGTGGTCATACTCATGGTGAGAAAACAACTGGCGCGAGATAAGTTTTAAAAATATTTTAAAAGACACCTACAGGTGTCTGAACCTCGATGAGGGGAGGGATTTTTCCTTGGATTCGAAAGCAGTTGCTCGTTTTGTCCGCATTGCTCCCCGAAAAGCTCGATTAGTGATTGATCTAATCCGTGGTAAAAAGGTTAGTGATGCAGAGACTATTTTAAAGTACACCCCAAAGTTTGCTGCAGAAGTTGTAGGAAAAGTATTGAACTCTGCGGTTAGCAATGCAGAGCATAATTTTAAAATGAATCGGGATCGGCTAGTTGTTACAGCGGCATATGTAGACCAAGGTCCTACCATGAAGCGATATATGCCCCGTGCTCAGGGCCGTGCCTCCTTGATTCATAAAAGAACCAGTCATATTACAATCGTAGTGGCTGAGAAGGAGGGCTAAACTATGGGACAGAAGATCCATCCAATAGGGTTACGGGTCGGAATCATCAAAGATTGGGAAGGTCGCTGGTTTGCCCGGAAAAAAGATTATGCTGGGTTAATCGTAGAAGATGTAAAGATTCGTAATTTTGTAAAAAAACGTCTTTATTCATCTGGCGTAGCAAAAATCGAGATCGAAAGAGCTGCCAATCGTGTAAAAGTAACGATTCACACTGCACGACCTGGTATGGTGATTGGACGTCAGGGAACAGAGATCGAAGTAATTCGTAAAGAAATTGAAAAATTAACTGGTAAACAAGTTCAGTTAAATATTGCTGAAGTAAAAGTACCAGAAATGAATGCTCAGTTAGTGGCAGAGAATATTGCCTTTCAATTAGAACGTCGAACCTCGTTTCGTCGGGCAATGAAACAAGCCATTACTCGTTCAATTAAAGTTGGCGCTCAAGGTATTAAAGTCTCAGTTAGTGGTCGTTTAATGGGTGCTGAAATTGCTCGTACCGAAGGTTACAGTGAAGGAAAAGTACCATTGCATACTTTGCGTGCGGACATTGATTATGGTTTCGCTGAAGCTAATACCACCTATGGTAAGATTGGCGTCAAAGTATGGATTTACAAAGGCGAAATCCTCCCCACCAAAAAGCGGGTAGTCGCCAAGGCTGAAGGAGGAGTCTGAAGATGTTAGTACCAAAACGTGTCAAACATCGTAAAGTACATCGCGGTCGGATGAGAGGGGCAGCATCACGTGGCGCTTCTCTAGTTCTGGGTGATTTTGGTCTTCAAGCTACTGAATGTGGTTGGATTACCAATGTGCAGATTGAAGCAGCTCGTATTGCATTAACTCGTTATCTGAAACGTGATGGAAAAGTATGGATTAAAATTTTTCCAGATAAATCAGTAACTGCCAAACCCGCTGAAACTCGTATGGGTAGTGGTAAAGGTTCTCCAGAACACTGGGTAGCAGTAGTCAAGCCAGGTCGAATTCTTTTTGAAGTGACCGGAGTAGCAGAGGAAGCAGCTCGTGAAGCAATGCGTTTGGCATCCCACAAACTTCCGCTTAAATGTAAGTTTGTAAAACGTGAGGAAGCAGGTGGTGAAGTCCATGAAAACTAAAGATCTGAATAAAGAAATTAGAGAAATGACTTCTGACGAGCTTGATTTAAAAATGAATAGTTTGAAAGAAGAGTTATTTAATTTACGATTTCAGCTTGCTACCGGTCAATTAGAAAACCCAATGAGAGTTCGTGATGTTCGCCATAATATTGCTCGTATCAAAACAGTCATACACGAACGAGAATTAAAGGCTTACCGGGCTTAAAAAACGGGGAGGAAAGAGAGGAGGCTTGACGAATGGCTGATCGTGCTCTGCGTAAAACCAAGGTTGGTGAAGTTATAAGTGATAAAATGGATAAAACTGTGGTCGTTGCGGTTCAACGTTTAGTTCGCCATTCTTTATATGGTCGGATTATCAAACAAACCACCAAAATTAAGGTTCACGATGAGTTGAACGAGTGCCGTGTCGGCGATAAGGTCAAGGTGATGGAGACCCGTCCTTTGAGCAAAGATAAGAGATGGCGTCTGGTAAATATCATCGAAAAGGCGAAATAGCTTAAGCACAGTCGAAAGGAGGAACCGACCGTGATTCAGGCACAGACCTATATGAATGTAGCTGACAATTCAGGTGCAAAACAGGTAATGTGTATCCGAGTACTTGGCGGAACAAAAAAACGCTATGCTCGGGTCGGCGACATAATTGTAGCAGTTGTAAAGGACGCTCTACCACCTTCAGCAGCACGTAAAGGTGCTGGCGGTGCTGGTGTGAAAAAGGGTGATGTTGTTAAAGCAGTAGTAGTAAGAACTACCAAAGAAACACCTCGTCCAGATGGTTCATACATTAGATTCGATGACAATGCAGCTGTTATAATTAATGATCAAATGAATCCACGTGGCACTCGTATCTTTGGACCAGTTGCCCGTGAACTACGTGATAAAAATTTTATGAAAATAGTCTCATTAGCCCCAGAGGTATTATAATGATTGATTTACTGAAACTTTGCCAGTAAAATTCAGTTTAAAATACTACTGGCTGGTTAGGGGGGAAGTTAAATGTCCGGAAAAATTCACTTAAAAAAAGGTGATGAAATTAAAATTTTATCAGGCAAAGATGGAGGTCGTCATGGTAAAATTTTAAAGGTAATGCCAGAAAAGAACCAGGTTATTCTGGAAGGGTTAAATTTAGCCAAAAAACATAGCAAACCAAGTAAGGCTAATCCGCAGGGTGGAGTGATTGATAAAGCCCTGCCTTTGAATGCATCAAAAGTAATGATTGTCTGTCCGGGTTGTAATAAACCAACTCGGATTCGCCGTGAGCGGGCGGTTGATGGCACATTAGTGAGAATTTGTCGTCTTTGCAGCCGCACTCTGGATTAATTAGTTGCTTAACGGAGGGAGGTGCGATTATGTCGCGGCTTAAAGAAAAGTATCAAAATGAAGTAGCTCCTGGTTTAAAAAGCCGATTTGGATATAACAATGTGATGGAGATCCCCCAGTTTAAAAAAGTAGTTATTAATATGGGGGTTGGTGAAGCAACCAGTGATGCTAAAGCAATCGATGCCGCTTTGAATGATTTAACTGCAATTGCTGGTCAAAAACCAGTAGTCACAAAAGCTAAAAAATCAATTGCAGCTTTTAAGCTTCGTGCTGGTGTCTCGATTGGTTGTAAAGTCACTTTACGTGGCGAAAGAATGTATCAGTTTTTAGATAAATTTTTCAACATTGCCTTGCCACGAATTCGTGATTTCCGTGGTGTTTCCTCAAAATCATTTGATGGTCGAGGAAATTACACTATGGGTGTACGTGATCAATTAATCTTTCCGGAGATCAATTATGATAAAATTGATAAAATTCGTGGAATGGACATTGTGATCGTTACTTCAGCTAAAACTGATGAAGAAGCATATGAACTTTTAAAATTATCAGGGATGCCTTTCCGGGCAAACTAAAAATAGTTGCCTGTGAAAGAAAATCTGGGGATAAAAGCCAGTGTTGTTAAAAGGAGGTTTAATTATGGCTAAGACGTCAATGATCATTAAAGCCAACAGAGTTCCCAAATTTGCAGTACGTCAACACAATCGTTGCAAATTATGTGGTCGTCCCCATGGTTATATGCGCAAATTCGGAATGTGCCGTATTTGTTTTCGCAAATTAGCTCATCGTGGCGAGCTCCCCGGAGTAACTAAAGCAAGCTGGTGAGTTTGGACGTGCTTATAAGGAAGGAGGTCTGATTAAGGATGGTAATGACGGATCCTATTGCCGATATGCTTACGCGAGTACGTAATGCTACTATCGTTAAAGGAAAGGTAGTTGAAGTCCCGTCCTCAAAGATCAAACTAGAACTAGCAAAAATTCTTAAAGAAGAAGTCTATATTCAAGAGTATGAATCTGTAGAGAGCGGCGTACAAGGAACTATTCGCCTGTATCTTAAATATAACGGTAAAGAAACTGTGATTTCAGGTTTGAAAAGAATTAGCAAACCAGGTCTGCGGGTTTATGCCCAAAAGGAAGAAATTCCTAAAGTAATGGGCGGTTTGGGGATTGCAATTTTATCTACTTCACAAGGAATTATGACGGATCGCAAAGCCAGACGTTCCAACGTAGGTGGCGAAGTCATTTGTTATGTGTGGTAAGATTTATTTGCAAGAATATTTAAATTTTTGTTAAAAACTGTGATTGATGAAGGATTTTTTTGATAGCTTAGTAAAATCTATTTTCAATCTTAAACTTAAATTCCACATTTAAAGTATAGTGGATTGGGGGTGCAAATTTTGTCAAGAATTGGACGTAAACCGATTGTCATACCCCAGGGTGTCAAAGTTGAGATTAATGGCAGTACGGTAAAGATTAGCGGACCAAAAGGTGAACTAACTCAGGTAGTGCACCCAGAGATGAAATTGGTTTTTGAAGAACAAATGATTAAGGTTGAAAGACCTTCTGAACAAAAAAAACATCGTGCTTTGCATGGTTTAACCAGAAGCTTAGTTGCTAATATGGTTGAAGGTGTCACGAATGGTTTTTCAAAAACTCTCGACATCAACGGGGTTGGTTATCGTGCTAGTAAACAAGGGAAAAATTTATTATTGAGTATCGGCTACTCACATCCAGTAGAATTAGAACCGCTTGCCGGGATTGAATTTGAGGTGCCTGCTAATAACAAAATTATTGTTAAAGGCATTGATAAACAAGCAGTAGGTCAAATGGCTGCTGTAGTGCGGGCTGTTCGAGAACCAGAGCCTTATAAGGGTAAAGGAATTAAGTATTCTAATGAAGTAATTCGCCGTAAGGCTGGTAAGGCTGGCAAGGCTGGGAAGAAGTAGTCCAAGAAGGAGTGACTTTTAGATGTACAAGATGCCACAACGTCGTCTGGCCCGCCAACGTAGACATGTACGCTTGCGTAAAAAGGTTTCTGGAACTGCAGAACGCCCAAGATTAAGTGTGTTTCGTAGTTTGCATAATATCTACGCCCAGGTTATCGATGACGTGAGAGGGGTTACTTTGGTTTCCGCATCTTCACTCGAGCCAGAGCTGCGTCAGCAGTTGAATGGTAAAGGTGCTAATATTGAGGCGGCTAAGCTCGTAGGCAGTATCATTGCTAAGCGTGCTCTTACCAAAGGAATTACGAAAGTAGTTTTTGACCGTGGTGGACAGATTTACCATGGTCGAGTTAAAGCATTAGCTACCGTAGCTAGAGAAGACGGTTTAGAGTTTTAGGCAAAGGAGGTAATAGAGTGAAACGTTTGGACCCTAACCAATTTGAATTAACTGAGAAAGTGGTTCATATCAACCGGGTAGCCAAAGTTGTTAAGGGTGGTCGGCGCTTTAGTTTCAGTGCCTTGGTAGTTGTCGGCGATGGCAAAGGTCATGTTGGCACAGGCTTAGGCAAAGCGGCTGAAGTTCCCGAAGCAATCCGCAAAGGTGTGGAAGATGCCAAGAAGAATTTAATTGAAGTTCCACTTAATGGCACAACGATTCCACATCTAATTGAAGGTAATTTTGGCGCTGGGAAGGTACTTCTAAAACCTGCGGCGCCTGGAACCGGAGTAATCGCAGGTGGTCCGGTACGTGCGGTATTAGAATCTGCTGGAATCCGTGATATCCTTACTAAATCTTTGGGCTCTTCTAATGCCTTGAATGTGGTTAATGCCACAATGACTGGTCTTAAAGAACTAAAAAGACCAGAACAAGTAATGGCAATGCGTGGCAAGACATTAGATGAGATTCTTGGTTAAGAGTGATCAATAGTTATATACTTTGCAATAAAGATCTTTTGTTATAATGAATTAGATCTTTTGGAAAGTATATAACAAGGCATCGACAACATACCGGTGGCTTACCGGAAATTAACGCTTGTGGACTGTTATCAACCAAAGTAGTTTCGATGAAATGGAGCAGGATGAAACAAGAAAAATCTTGCATAGATATTTGTCTATGTTAAAAGGAGCAGAAAAGAAGATGTCATCTAATGGAACTGAGACAAGCAAAAAGCTTCAAATTACTTGGAAGCATAGTACCATTGGTCGTCCCCAGGGACAAAGGGATACAATTAAAGCTTTGGGATTAAGAAGATTAAATCAAACCATTGTGAGAGTGGATAACCCTGCGGTACGTGGGATGATTAAAAAAGTTGAACATTTATTAGAAGTTAAGGAAGCCTAAGGGGGGTGCACGGTAATGAAGTTACATGAACTTCAACCGGCAGTAGGAGCCCGAAAAGCTCCGAAAAGAATTGGCCGGGGCATTGGATCTGGTTTGGGTAAGACCTCAGGCAAAGGTCATAAAGGTCAGAAAGCCCGTTCTGGTGGCGGCAAAGGACCTAATTGTGAATGCGGACAAACCCCTTTGCAACGTAGATTACCAAAACGTGGTTTTACTAATATTTTTAAGAAAAACTGGGTTGAGGTCTCGTTAGAAAGATTAAACCAGTTCGATAATGGTACCGAAGTTACTCCAGAATTATTGTTGGAAGCCGGAATCATTAAAAAGCTCGGTGACGGTGTAAAAGTATTAGGGAACGGAGAATTGGCAAAAAAGCTTACCATCAAATGTAATGGCTTTACCAAATCCGCTGTAGCCAAGATTGAATTGGCTGGCGGTAAAGCAGAGGTGATTTAAGTGCTGGAAGCTTTAAAAACAGCTTTAAAACTGCCAGATTTACGTAAAAAGTTGATTTGGACGTTGGTTTTAATTGGTATCTTCCGTTTAGGAATTCATATTCCAACACCAGTTCAGTGGGATCCGGCACAATTGCGTAATTTGTTTGGAGCTGACAACAATCTCTTTGGATTAATGGATTTAATGGCAGGTGGCGCGCTTCGTAAAATGTCAATTTTTGCGATGAGCGTCAACCCATATATTACCGCCTCGATTATCATGAGCTTATTGCAGATGGTTATTCCCAGTCTGCAAAATTTAGCCAAAGAAGGCGTAGAAGGTCGCAAGATCATTAACCAATATATGCGTTACGGTACAGTGGTGTTGGCAGTAGTTCAAAGTAGTGCGATGATCTTTGGTTTTAAACAAGCAATGATTAATCCAACAGTCTTTGATTTTGTCTTAGCAATCACCTGTATGACTGCTGGTTCGATGATCTTGATGTGGATTGGCGAAGTAATGTCCGAGCGTGGGATTGGGAATGGTATCTCCATGATCATCTTTGGTGGAATCGTGGCACAAATCATTCCAAGCATTGTTGAAGTAATTCAATCAATGGGCACTAAAGGTCAGCTAGGACCAAACTTTGTCAGTATCATTCTCTTCCTTGTCTTTGCAATATTGATTATTGCGGGAGTTGTCTTTGTTACCCAAGGAGAGCGTAAAATACCAGTACAGTATGCGAAACGAATGGTTGGTCGCAAAATGTATGGTGGTGGTTCTACTTATCTGCCAATGAAAGTAAACCAAACCGGTGTAATTCCGGTAATTTTTGCTTCTTCCTTGCTGGCGTTTCCGCCAACCATTGCACAATTTCTTCCTGCAACTAATATGTTTGCAAAATTTTTGCGCATGTTTTCCAATGGTAGTGCGCTTTATTTAGTCTGCTATGCATTGTTTATCTTCTTGTTCACTTATTTCTATACAGCAGTTACCTTTAATCCAGTTGAAGTAGCAGACAATATGAAGAAATATGGTGGTTTTATTCCAGGAATCAGACCTGGTAAATCAACTGCTGAATATTTAGATCGAGTTTTAACCAGAATTACTCTGGCGGGAGCAGTGTTTTTAACAGTAATCTCCTTGCTGCCATATCTAATTAATTTTATTCCAATCTTCCGTAGTTTACAAATAAGTGTTGGCTTCGGTGGAACGGCATTGTTGATTGCGGTTGGTGTAGCAATGGATATTATGCGACAGATTGAATCACAACTCTTAATGCGTCAGTATGAAGGATTTTTAAAGTAGATTAAGCAACGAGAGTTTTTAAATTAGTTATTTTTCAGAAAGAGGAGGAACTATTTGATGAATCTGATCCTGTTAGGGCCTCCCGGAGCAGGGAAAGGTACTCAAGCAGAATTAATCGTTGAGAAATATAAGTTACCTCACATTTCTACTGGAGATATTTTTCGTGCTGCAATCAAGGAAGGCACTCCACTTGGCAAGGAAGCAAAGCAGTATATTGATAGTGGACAGTTAGTTCCAGATGAAGTAGTAATTGGGATTGTTAAGGAAAGACTAAGCAAGGATGATTGTCAAAAAGGATTTCTTTTAGATGGTTTTCCAAGAACTGTACCTCAAGCAGATGCCTTAGCAGGATATCTGGAAAATGACGGACGTCAAATTGATGCAGTGATCAATATTGAAGTTGATTTTGAGATTTTAACTAAACGAATTTCAGGGCGTCGTGTCTGTCGTAACTGTGCAGCAGTATATCATATCGAGACTAAAAAATCGCAAAAAGCAGATCTCTGTGATCATTGTAATGGTGAGATTTATCAACGTCCTGATGATTCTGAGGAAACTGTAAAAAATCGTCTCTCGGTATATCAAGCTCAAACAGAACCTTTGATTAATTATTATCAAACTAAAGGATTGTTACTGACTTTTGATGGTCAAAATGCAATTCCGGCAGTTTTTGAAAAGATCTCACAAGCTTTGGAGACCAAACGACTATGATCATCAGCAAATCCACCACAGAAATTACTGTGATGAGAGTAGCTGGGAGTATTGTAGCAGCTGTACTTGAAGAATTAAAGCGGATGGTTAGCCCCGGGGTCACTTTGATTGAATTAGATCGTCACGCGGAAAAATTGACGATAGACTACGGGGCGCGCCCCGCCTTTAAAGGATATCATGGTTTTCCTGCTTCCTTATGTACTTCGGTCAATGAGCAAGTAGTTCATGGAATCCCTAATCAGCGTGTCTTGAAAGATGGAGATATTGTTGGGCTTGATTTTGGGGTAGTTTATCAAGGTTTTTACGCTGATTCAGCAATCACTGTTCCAGTTGGAGATGTAACACCACAGATTGAAAAATTACTCACGACAACTAAAGAGGCACTGTTCAAAGGAATTGCGGCAGCTACTTCTGGAAATCGGCTTTATGATATTTCACGTGTCATTCAAGAACATATTGAAACAGCAGGTTTTTCAGTAGTACGTGATTTTGTTGGTCATGGAATTGGACGAAAGATGCATGAAGACCCCGAGATTCCAAATTTTGTGGGCAATGATTTTAATCCACGCTTAAAAAAAGGAATGACCTTGGCAATCGAACCAATGGCGAATCTGGGTACTTATGAAGTCGAAGTCGATCCATATGATAATTGGACAGTACGGACGCTTGATCGACAATTTTCTGCTCATTTTGAGCATACTATTGCACTAACTGATGGGAAACCGGAGATTCTTACTCTATACCGACCAGAGCTTTTAGTGGAGGTCAAGTAATGATTACTACGGTAGATGGTTTACGGTATGGACAGATGGTACTCTCATTAGCAGGTCGTGATGCTGGACAGTATTATTTGATTGTTGGTTTTGTCGGAGAAAAATTCATCAAGATTGTTGATGGCGAGAAGCATCGGATAGATCATGCCAAGCAAAAGAATTTAAAACATGTTAAGGTGACAATGTTGGTGGAGAGAAAAATTGAAGAGCTACTTACCAAAGGTGAGTTGCCAACTAACGCAGAAATAGTGGCTATGCTAAAAAGAATGAAAAATCAACTGGAGGAAGGGGAGCGGGTTCATGGGTAAACAAGATGTCATTGAAGTCGAGGGAACCGTGATAGAACCGTTGCCTAACGCGATGTTCA
>JBFYZC010000350.1:0-4331 GCA_041309705.1 Bacillota bacterium
AAAGTCATAACCTTAATATTGAAAGCTGCCATTTCTTTTTGCGGATCAGCCGTTACTGAATCCACCATTAATCCAACTCCGCTTCCAAATAAAATTAATATCATAAAAATAAGTATGCCAATTCTCTTCACAAGATTACCTCATTTATTTTAGATAATTCATTTCTTTAAAATAAAAAATCGATTCGGATACCCGAGTGCCAATAATTCCGGATTTTGATCGCCATTTAAATCTACGGCTGCTGCATCAATCAGTCCACAGGTAAAAGAGACCTCGGATTTTATCAAAGTCAAAGATTGGTTTTCCCAAGCAAAAAAATGGATTTTGCCATTAGCTGTTGCCGCAAGCAAACGCTGTCCTTCAGGAAAAGAGGCAATTTTCATGCCATAAGCGGCTTTCAGTAACGGCTTCTTTAAAGAATAAACCTTGCTCAGCTTTTCATTAATCAATTTTAGCAGATGAATATTTCCTGCCAGATTATACGAACCTTCCTCAATCACTAATTCCGCTTGACCATCTTCATCAAGATCCCCCGCAGCAATACTGCGAATATTACCCATCAAACCAGTTTTAGCCAATAATTGCCATGAATCATTCTGGTACTTCCAGAGTTGCACCATAACATTATATTTTTTGGCAGTAATCTCACCAATCTTCGCTACTGCTAACTCATCATAGCCATCGCCATCAAAATCTCCTGCGGCTAAACTTAAAGGTTTGAGTTCCCAGTTCTTCTTTTCAATCTGCTTAACTTGTCCACCCTCATTAAGAAATAAATAGTACTTGGAATTACTTAGCGCAATTAATTCCGAAGCGGTTTGCGTGAACTGCCCTGTGGCACACACTAAGGAACTACGTTCCTCAAAAAGATTGGAACTTCTCCATTTACGCTGCGGCTTCATGGCTTTATTAACCGTCAACCAATAAAGAAAGGATTCTTTACTAATATAATTCTTCGCCACCACTATAAAGCCTGACTCAGTTTCACCGTAAGGTTGTACTTGAAAAAGACTCTCACCCAAAAACTTCTTCTCCTGATAAACCGGATGATAGAGAGAATTATTCGCAAAAACTTGTATAGCACTAAAAATTAATGTACATACTATCCACTTGTAAGAGGCTGTTCTGATCAACCAAGCCCACCTCCTCATAATAATTAATTCAAGATTAATTTAAAATCTCCTTCAAAAGCTTGATTATGGAGATTTTTCTTGAAATTTTCTTGATAAATATTTTCCGAAAAATCTAATTCATTTTAGCTACGACATAATGAAAGATCTTTATCGAAAAATATATAAATAAACGCATAGAAAACAGTCTTGCTGGGAAGCTTATAAAGAGTAATCCTTAATCATTGGAAATTAATTAATCATTTTTGCATCAGAAACCATTTTTGCCAGATAATATTACTTCTATATATATATTTTTTTCGCCTAAAAATTCAACTGCGTTCAAATTGCTGGTAATCGCTCATGTTAATTTCTGGAAGATTTCTGCATGGGTGTAAACCTAATTTAATACTTACAAAACTTATATAGAAAGGGGGATCGCAATGACCCGAGAAGAACTGGCGGGGAAGACCAAGCAAAGTTTGATCGAGATCGCCAAAGCACTGGGGATTAAGGGATATTCAAAACTTAATCGTGAAGAGCTCGTCGAACATATTCTCCTTCTGGATCCACCATTTTCAGCTAGTTCCATTCAGGAGAAACAGATCTCAAAATACCTTGACGAAGCTTTAGCTGCACCAAATAATCTCTATACCCAAGCGCCGATTCCTGGTCATCCCACAGGAGTCGCTACTTTTGAGGATCATTATGAGCAGCATAATCTTCCAAACTACAACGATACTCGAATTGTTTTGATGGTACGTGATCCATACTGGCTTCATACCTATTGGAGCGTCAGTCAGGAAACACAAAGTGAGATTAGTCAAAGGATTAAATACTGGGAACATCTGCAACTAATCTTACGCGTCTACGACATTAGTAATGTACCAGAGTTTAATGGCAGTAACAGTAATTTTAATTTTGACATCTACGTTGAGCGTGGCGCAGCTAATTGGTACATTCATGTCGGTGGTCCAAATCGCACCTTCTGTGTCGATCTTGGATTTATCAAAGATGATGGCACTTTCTATACTATTGCCCGCTCAAATATTGTCACTACACCACGTGATAATATCTCTGAGATTGTTGATGAGGAATGGATGAGTGTTGAGCAGGATTTCCGACGCCTTTGCTTTGCTGGTGGTTGTATTACTGGTAATTCTTCTGCTGAACTAATCGAATCCCTACTCAAACGCTTAGAACACGAAATGGGTTCAGAAGCAATCAGCAGCATTTCCAGTCCAACCGGAAAATTCATACCTAAAGAGCGTCAATTCTGGCTAGTTTTGAATACCGAGCTAATTGTCTATGGTGCAACTGAACCAGATGCCAAAGTTACCGTACAAGGCGAACCAATTCAACTACGACCAGATGGTACTTTTTCCATGCGCTTTAATTTACCCGATGGCGTGCAACGAATTCCCGTGATAGCTCGTTCTAGCGACCAAGTTGACACGATTACCATTACACCAGTTGTTACCAAACAAACAACCTAAAATTTCAACATATAGTTTCCAAAAAGGAGTGGCTCACATGGAACAGGGTTATCTTGCCATAGTACTTCATGCTCATCTGCCATACGTCAGACATCCCGAATATCCAGATTTTCTTGAAGAAGACTGGTTTTATGAAGCAATTACCGAAACCTACATCCCTTTGCTCAAAGTCTTTCATGAACTAACCAACGAAGGGATTAATTTTCGAGTTACGATCAGTCTTTCTCCGCCTTTAGTCAGTATGTTGCGTGATCCTTTACTGCAACAACGCTATCTACATAGGATTGAAAACTTAATTGACTTATCGGAGAAAGAAGTTGAACGCACTCGCTGGTTACCTGAATTTCATGACGTTGCCTTGATGTATCGCGATCACTACCGTTTCTGCCGTTACTTCTTTGCCGAAAAATACCGTTGTGATCTGACGCAAGCTTTTCGTGAGCTAGAAGACGCTGGCAACTTAGAATTAATGACCTGTGGTGCTACTCATGGTTTTATGCCGCTGATGCTCAATGAAACTGCGATGCGGGCACAAGTTAAAACTGCAGTCGAGACGCATACCCGTGTCTTCGGACGTCCTCCGCGCGGAATCTGGTTACCGGAATGTGGTTACCAACCAGGAGTAGAGCAAATTCTATCTGAAGCAGGAATACGCTTCTTCTTTACCGATGCACATGGCATCTTTCATGCTTCACCACGTCCGAAATACGGAGTCTTTGCACCAATTTTCTGCCCGACAGGGGTTGCTGCCTTCGGCAGAGATCTCGAATCTTCAAAGCAGGTCTGGAGTGCTAACGAAGGCTACCCAGGTGATCCGGATTATCGGGAATTTTATCGTGATATTGGTTATGAATTAGAATATGACTATTTAAAACCTTATTTACCCAGTAGTGGAATTCGTGTTCCGACCGGAATGAAATATTATCGTATTACTGGAAAACACTCTCATAAAGAACCATATAATATTTGGCGTGCTCGCGAAAAAGCCGCCTTACATGCCGGTAATTTTATGTTTAATCGCGAAAAACAAGTAGAATACTTAGGTGGCATGTTAGATCGAAAACCAATTATCATTTCACCCTATGATGCTGAGCTCTTTGGGCACTGGTGGTTTGAAGGACCACAATGGTTGAATTTCTTAATTCGTAAAATTGCTTTTGACCAGCAGACCGTCAAAATGATCAGTCCCAGTGATTATTTAAACATTTATCCTAAAAATCAAGTCGCGACACCTTCAATGTCCAGTTGGGGTTATAAAGGATATAATGAAGTCTGGCTTGAAGGCAGTAACGATTGGATCTATCGTTATCTACATAAATCAGCCGATCGCATGATTGAGCTAGCGGAAAGTTTTCCTAACGCCAGTGGTGATCTGCGTCGGGCTCTAAATCAAGCCGCGCGTGAACTATTATTAATGCAGAGCAGTGATTGGGCGTTCATTATGAAGACCGGAACCATGGTTGATTATGCGGTCAAGCGTACCAAAACCCATATCAATCGTTTTAATAACCTCTATGAACAGATCAAATACAATCGGCTCGATCTTGGATATCTGCATCGTTTGGAAGAACGTGATAATATTTTCCCTGAGATTAATTATGAGATCTATAATCCCAATTTTGCAAAGATGTTAGCAGTAGTTTAAATCTAGTTAAAAAAGGGGCTGTTGCATTTGGCAACAGCCCCTTTTCTTTATTGAATATTTCACGAAAGATCTTTATCTGAA
>JBFYZC010000351.1:0-7461 GCA_041309705.1 Bacillota bacterium
ATGATTCTAGGTCATCCAAAAATCATTCCAAGTCACTATAAAATCATTCCAAGTCACTTCAAAATGATTGCAGACCAGAGTTGCGAGACAGACTGATAAGTTTCGGAAAATATATGTACCGCTATTTTGTTGTTTCTAGAGGAGTTTAACGATTCCAGCGCGAATTAAAAAAACGCCTGTTTAAAGGTTGAAAGAAAGGAAACAAACAAAATGAGCAGAAAGCTTTTCGGATTACTGATACTTTTAATATTCTTATCCTGTTTGAATGGTTGTAGTGGATTTCCCAAAGAGCTGCGTATTTCGCAAACTAAACTACAGAAACTGGTTGAGAAGCGTTTTCCTTATCAAAAAGACTTAATTTTGGGGGAAATTACCCTAGATGCGCCAGTAATCTATTTTAAAGAAGAAAAGATTGGGTTGAAGTTAAATTATGAGGGTGTTTTTCTAAAACAATCAATCAATGGAATAATTGATCTTAATGGGGAGATTTGTTATCGACAAAAACAGCAGGCATTTTATCTGACTAATTTAAATATTGTTGAATTGACAGTTAATCAGCAGAATTTTTTGGGTAATGAGCAATTGCGAGGGATGATTGTTGGATTAATTAATTATTATCTAACAGATTATCCAGTTTACCAGTTGAATCAGAAAGACTTTAAACAGAATCTAGCAAAGATTTTTTTGCAAGAGATTAAAGTTAAAGATCAGCAGTTGATTTTACGCATGGGTATCTGAAAATTTTAATTTGTAAACTATTCTTTGAAAAGTTAGTTGCTTTAAAGCTACAACTGATAATGCTTTACAGGTAATTATTGAAATAATCACGCTTCCAAACCGCGTCTAACTGCATGAATTCCATAAACATAGTTGGCTGTAGAAAAAAATAGTTTTTTAGAGTTATAAAAGCAGGAGTTACGGGAAGAATCTAGAATACATGAAGACGTTGTGACCATGTGTTTGATAAAAGAATAATTTAAAGATATTACCAGGGAAGGAGGTGAGTTTTAGATGACTAAAACCGAACTTATTGATAAAGTAGCTGAAAAAAGTGGCTTAACTAAAAAAGATTCTGGCAAAGCGATTGATGCTGTAATTGGAGCAATGACTCAGGCTTTGGCTAAAGGAGACAAGGTACAGTTAGTAGGTTTTGGAAGCTTTGAAGTTCGTAAACGTGAGGCTCGTAAGGGTCGTAACCCACAAACTGGTGCTGAGATTAAGATCGCAGCACGTAAGGTTCCTGTTTTCAAAGCTGGCAAAGCTTTAAAAGACGCTGTTGCTAAAAAATAATCTTTAACCATAAAGAGATGAACCTTCAATTGCGAAGGTTCATTTTAATATATCGAAGCATGAAAAATGTTCTTTGTAGCTCCCAAAGTGAATAGATCTACTTTGGGAGGGGAAGTAGATGCGAGTTTTTTATGCGAAAAAACAGTTAATCTTACTAGCTTTGCTAGGGTTGGTCTTTTTCTCTGGCTATCTGGCAGGTCGTTTCTCTAACCAAGAATGGGCTGTGACTAGTAGAGCCAACCGTGAGATGCCGATTTTTTTTGTTAAGAAATCAGACCGGGAGGTTTGTCTGACTTTTGATATTAGCTGGGGTGAGAAAACGCTACCGTTGGTCTTGCAGATTTTAAATGCCCAGCAGACTCCAGCAACCTTTTTTCTCTCTGGTCCGTGGGCAGTGCGACATCCTGAGGAGATGAAAGCAATCACCGCGGGTGGGCATGAGATTGCCAGTCATGGTGATCGCCATGTTAATTTGAGTGAATATTCAAAAGCTCAGGTGGCAGAGAACATTAGTAAAGCACAGCAAGATCTACTGACAGTAACCCCAAAAGTAGCACCATTCTTTCGTCCTCCTAATGGAGATTATGATGATCTGGTAATCGATACAGCGCGTGAATTAGGCTATGAAACAGTGATCTGGGCAGTTGACTCACTGGATTGGAAGAATCCCGGAGCTGATTATATGATTGAACGAGTATTGAAAAAGACTTTTCCCGGAGCAATTATTCTCTGTCATGCCAGTGACTCCAGCAAACAGATTCATCTTGCCTTAAATCAGATCATTCAGGGTTTACGGGCTAAAGGATATAAATTGGTAACACTTTCTCAGTTAATGGCAGATGGTACAGCAATGCGCACTGATCCGCGTTAGGTATATATTTTCCGATAAAGATCTTTCATTATATTGAGTGAACCCTTAGTAGGGACAGGTCGCGACCTGTCTCTACTAAGGATTGTTCACGAAGAAAAAATAAATTAGATCTTTTGGAAGATATATAGCAAAAAAATATGTTATAATCTTATTTAGCTAGAAATTATTTTTAGAAAAATACGTTAGATTTCAGTAAATGGAGTGATCAAAATGGCAAAACAAGATGCGAAGTATACCCCAGAGATGTTTTTAAAAGATATTCTTGAGGTAGTAGTCCCGGCAGTAATTCTCTTCTTGATTATTCACACGTTTTTTTTAGAAGCACGTTTTGTCCCCTCACCATCAATGGTGCCAACCATTCAAGTGCAGGATCGGTTTTTATCAAATAAGACTGCTTATTGGTTCGGCAAACCCAAGCGCGGTCAGATTGTGGTTTTTCGTCCTCCGGAAGCGGCAGGTTCGCGGGAGGATTTTGTGAAGCGAATTGTTGGTCTGCCAGGAGAGATTATTCAAGTACGACGTGGAATTGTTTATATTAATAATCAGCCTTTAAAAGAACCATATATTACTCCAGATCGAATGGCAAATGCCGACTATGGACCAAAGATTATTCCTGATGGTGAAGTCTTTACGATGGGTGATAATCGTAATAATAGTCGTGATAGTCGTTACTGGGGTACTTTACCAATTAAGAATATTAAAGGACAAGCGTGGTTGCGTTTTTGGCCATTAAATCGGATTGGAATTGTTAAATAAGCAGAGTATTAATGCTAAATTTTAAGTTTAGGAATTGAGAAGACATGTCATTATTACAAGTAAATAATTTGGAGAAGTTTTATGGAGCAGTTCCGATTATTCGGAATGCTTCATTTACCATTAATCAAGGTGAAAAAATTGGTTTGATCGGACGCAATGGTTGTGGTAAAACTACCTTACTAAAGGTGTTAACCGGAGAAGAGGATTATGATCAAGGAGAGATTCATTGGGCACAGGGGTGTACTTACGGTTTTCTCCGTCAGGAACAGCAGATTCAGCCAGGAATCTCGATTTATCAAGAGTTACGTTCCTCTTTTGTGGAGATTGATGCTTTGCAGAAACGCTTGAATCTTTTGCAAACTGAGATGAATCAGACTAATTTACCAGGGAATAAATTAGAAATGCTGATTGCGGAACATCATCAGGTAAGTGAAGCCTTTGCCCAAGCAGGTGGTTATCAATTAGAAGGGCGAATTCAAGGTGTTTTACGAGGGTTAAGTTTTCCCCAAGAACGTTGGCATGATCCGGCAATTGTGATGAGCGGCGGCGAGCGTACCCGTCTGGCATTAGCACGAATTTTGCTTTCTGATTATGATTTGCTTTTCTTGGACGAACCAACCAATTATCTTGATTTATCAGCAATTGAATGGTTAGAGGATTATCTATTGGAGTATCGTGGCGCAGTGATTCTGATCTCGCATGATCGTTATTTTCTAGATAAAGTGATTGGCGGAGTCTGGGAATTAGAATATTGTAAGTTAATCCGATATAAAGGTAATTATTCGGCATATCACCAACAGAAAGATTCGAATTATCAAACAACCTTGAAAGCCTATGCCGAGCAGCAGAAGATGATTGAACGCCAAGAAAAGTTTATTCGTGAAGCTGGTGCCAGTGAAAAAAGTAAACGTAAAGCACATAGTGTGGAAAAACGTCTGGCACAAGTGGAGCGCATTGAGAGACCTACCTTAAATTTAAAGAAGATTAAAATAAACTTTGGTGAACACCAACCGAGTGGGAAGAAGGTTCTCGAGTTTGAGGGAGTCACAAAAGCATTTGGAAAAAAGGTAATTCTGGAGCAGGCGAACTTTAGATTGGATTATGGCGAAAAGATTGGCTTGATTGGGGCTAATGGCACTGGCAAGACTACTTTACTAAAGATGATTATGGGTCAGGAACAACCTGATAAAGGCTGGATTCGTCTGGGACACGAAGTGCGTCCCGGTTATTTCTCACAGTTGGATGCTGGAATCACTGTGGAAGGAACGCCATTTAGTCAGGTGATGGCAATGGGTGATCTTGACAACACTCAAGCACGTACCATTCTAGGGCAGTTTCTTTTCTCAGGCGATGATGTCTTTAAAAATGTCACTGATTTAAGTGGTGGAGAAAGACGTCGTCTAGGAATTATTCGATTGATGCTCTCTAAGAGTAATCTGTTAATTTTGGACGAGCCAACCAACCATCTGGATCTTGCCTCGATTGAAGTAGTTGAGCAAGCGTTACGTGATTTTAAAGGAACAGTTTTAATGGTTTCGCATGATCGCTATTTTCTAAGTCAGACGGTTGATCGTTATTTGGCACTGATTAATGGTGCAATCAGATCATTCTCATCATATCAAGAATATTTAGCAGCACGAAACCAGTTGCAAGAACAGCAGAATAAAAGTGTAATTCTTTCTAAAAGTCAGTCACAGCTGCAACGGGAAGAACAGAAAGAGTTGCAACGTAATTTGAAACGCAAACAACGTCGTCTCTCAGAATTAGAAAAAGAGATCTCACAGGCTGAAACAGAAAAAGAGAGATTAACCGAGCTTTTAAATGAACCTGCGGTACACACTGATTATCAGCAGAGCTATTCTTTGAGTCAGGAGTTAGAAGCACTTGAGTTAAAGTTGAATGAATTATATGATGAATGGGCTGTTTTGCAGGAAGAAATGGAGTTATGTCCATAAATTACAAAGAGGAAGTTCTTTGCGAAGCGAGAATAGCAAATTTGAAATAGAGAATTTATTTTTTATTAAAGTTAAGCCCGGAGGTGTTTTTTAAGTGATAAATGACCAGGAAAGAGATACCACCCCTTGCAGAGAGAAGTTACCATTATTGCCACTTCGGGGAATGATTGTTTTTCCTTTTATGGTCATTCCGTTGGATGTTGGACGGGATAAGTCGATTAGTGCTTTGGAAGAGGCGATGATTAATGACCGTTTGATTGTACTAGCAGCACAACGCCAAGCGAAAGTAAATGAACCAAACGAAACAGATATTTATGATGTGGGAACACTAGCGGAGATCAAACAGTTACTGAAACTTCCGGATGGAACGATCAGGGTTCTGGTGGAAGGTCTGTATCGGGTTAATATCTTGAATTATCTGCAGATTGAGCCGCATTATCAAGTAGAATTAAAGAAGATGATTGAGATCAATGAGCATAATGTTGAGACTGAAGCTTTGATTAGGGCAACTCTGTTTCATTTTGAACAGCTAATCAAGATGAGCAAGAAAATTCCTCCCGAGGTATTGACCTCGGTAACTAATATTGAAGAATCAGGTCGTTTGGCGGATATTATCGCTTCACATCTGAATCTCAAAGTTGAAGAGAAACAAGAGCTTTTAGAGGCAGGAGAGGCACAGAAACGTCTCGAGATTCTCTGTGGTTTCTTGATAAAAGAGATTGAGATTCTAGAGATGGAGCGGAAGATTAACCAACGGGTTCGCAAACAGATGGAAAAGACGCAACGTGAGTATTATCTGCGTGAACAGATTAAGGCGATTCAAAAAGAGCTGGGTGATGCGGATGAAAAAATGGCTGAGATTGAAGAGATGCGGCGTAAATTATCCCAATTAACCTTGCCGAATGAAACGCGTGAAAAGATCGAAAAAGAACTTGATCGTTTTGCTAAGATGCCCCCAATGGCAGCTGAGGGTGTCGTGGTGAGAAATTACATTGATTGGCTGCTTAGTCTGCCTTGGAATATCGAAACCGAAGATAGTTTAGATGTTAATCAGGCAGAGCAGATTTTGAATGAAGATCACTTTGGTCTGGACAAAGTCAAAGAGCGAATCTTAGAGTATCTGGCAGTATGCCAATTGACCAAGCGGCTTAAAGGACCAATCATTTGTTTGATTGGACCACCTGGAGTGGGTAAGACTTCGCTGGCTAAATCAGTAGCGCGGGCCTTGAATCGTAAATTTGTTAGGTTTTCTTTGGGTGGCGTACGTGATGAAGCGGAGATTCGTGGTCATCGTCGTACCTATGTTGGTGCAATGCCGGGTAAGATTATTCAAAGTATGCGTCAGGCTGGTTCGAAAAATCCAGTCATTCTGCTGGATGAGATCGATAAGATGAGTATGGATTTTCGTGGCGATCCTTCTTCGGCACTCTTAGAAGTTTTAGATCCGGAGCAGAACTCAAATTTTGGTGATCATTATCTGGAAGTAACCTTCGATCTCTCAAAAGTACTCTTTATTACTACTGCTAATACCTATCATGGAATTCCACGCCCACTTTTGGATCGGATGGAGATTATTGATATTTCAGGCTATACTGAGGAAGAAAAAATGGAGATTGCTAAACGTCATTTACTTCCTAAACAACAACGGGAGCATGGGTTAGAAACCCAAGATTTAGTTTTAGCTGATACTGTTTTGCGTGAAGTAATTAATTGTTATACTAAAGAGTCTGGAGTTAGAACTTTAGAACGTCAATTGGCAGCAATCTGTCGTAAAAGCGCACGTGAGATTGTACAATCTAATAAACGACCAGTTCGTTTGAGCAAGATTACTCTGGAGAAGTTTTTAGGAATTCCTAAATATCGTCATAATAAAATTGAGCAGATTGACCAGGTTGGAATGGCAAATGGGTTAGCTTGGACAGAAGTTGGTGGCGAGATGCTCTCGATTGAGGTCACGCTGATTAAAGGTAAAGGACAATTGATCCTTACCGGAAAATTAGGCGAAGTGATGCGAGAATCAGCCCAGGCGGCTTTTAGTTATATCCGTTCACGCGCAGCTGAACTGCAGATTCCAGAGGATTTTAATGAGAAGTATGATCTGCATATTCATATTCCTGAAGGAGCAATTCCTAAAGATGGACCTTCAGCTGGAATTACGATGGCAACTGCGTTGGTTTCGGCACTCACCAATCGTTCAGTACGTAAAGATGTTGCAATGACTGGTGAGATTACCTTGCGGGGACATGTGTTGCCAATTGGTGGCTTAAAAGAGAAGATTCTCGCGGCACACCGTGGCGGGATCAAGAAAGTCTTGATTCCAATTGATAACAAGAAAGATCTTGAGGATATTCCAGTGAATGTCTTGCGCAAAGTAGAGGTTCTGACGGTTCAGTCAATGGACGAAGTCTGGCGCGAGGCTTTGACACCACAGATGCCAGCTGCCTCTTCATGTTAAGAGTTGGCTATACATTTACTGGAACTTGACTTGGAAAAATTCCGAAGTAAAGGATTTTTTCAAGGCAGTAGTGGAAGTTAATGTATAACAATCTAAGAGTTGGCTATACATTTACTGGAACTTGACTTGGAAAA
>JBFYZC010000352.1:0-7393 GCA_041309705.1 Bacillota bacterium
CCACCTTGTAAAGTCACTGCAGCACCCTGAAATCTCAAACGACTGGCAATCTGTGCTGCCAAATTTAGCTGTTCTTTATTGTTTGAAACAGATACCTGCGCTTCACAATTTAATGACATAAAATTCGCTACCGCAAAAAGATCTATCGTGGCATTCTCCTGCGTATTGCCAGCATCCTCCAATGCTTCCCAGACTACTTCAAAAAATATTCTTGCCTCTGGAGTCAATACCGCTGCTTCCTCAAGGTTATAGTTAAAAAATGCTGCATCAAAACAAGTGGTATCAATAACATATTGCTCTGGTTTAACTCCTGATACTAAATTCTGCCAAAAATTCTCCACCGAATCTGCCCCGGGAAATCTTCCTCCAATACCAACAATGGCAATTCCTTCTATTAACTGATCAATCATTCGAACACCCTCTTTATTTCCCAGCTTTATTTAAGCCTCTTTAATTTTTAGCAATTATTTACTTATTAGACATAACACTTCAATTCTATTAGTGAATTATCACATATGCAAGTAAAATTCCTGCAATTCACAAAAAAAATTACATAATTCAAGGAAGGTCTTGATACTACTGCAGAGGCTTGTATAAATACACAAATATTAAAATTATTATTCTTGATAAAAAAGGAAAATAGTGATTCACAGTCAAACAAATAATAATAATATTCTCTAGCAATACCAGTACTTACTTGAAAGGAGTGTTATCATGAAATTTTTCAGGCTAAATTTATCCTATTATAAAAAAAAACATCTCCACAAAACCTCATTCGAATTCCAACCCAAGCTCTCACAGAATGATTTCACCTTAACAACTCAAATTACTGAATTGAAAAATGGCAACCTCTTAACTGTTCAATTAATTCCCCGAGAAAATATTATTATGAAATCATTTAAAATAATTGCTAAATTAGAATTCAAAAACTACCAAATGTTGGTCAATGGTTTTCAAAGCTGGTCAGAATCGTTCTTTGGCACAGCCGAGACACGTTTAAAATGCCTAGATCCATTTGCTAAAGTACTTCTCAAACCATATGGTGATTTCTTTCACGAATACTCCTGGCGTGCTGGAGTGCTTCATTCACATACTTATACTTATTTTAAAGAATCAAATAATTTGAGCTTTCTGATTGGCTCACTTGATGAAACCACTGGTTATACGATTTTTAAAACTGATTTTGTCCATCAAGAACTGACGATCAGTAAAGATTGTCATGGTCTCAAGGTCGATCAACCAATTAATCTCCTCCAACTTTATTATGGTAAAGACCATGAAGCAAAAATCTGGGATAGCTATACTGAAACATTTGACAATTTACCACCGCTAGCTCCAAGCTGTACCGGCTGGACAAGCTGGTATAATTATTACACCAAAATTACTGAGGAGATCATTTTAGAAAACTTAACTACTCTCAGAGAAAAAAAAATCCCGCTTGACTATTTTCAAATTGATGATGGTTATCAGATGGGAGTAGGAGACTGGCTCGCAATCAATGAAAAATTCCCACATGGCATGAAGTATCTTGCTACTGAAATTAAAAAATCCAATTACTCACCCGGACTCTGGCTGGCACCTTTTGTCTGCGAAAAAAATTCACGTCTCTTTAAAGAACATTCTGATTGGTTACTGCGTAATCGCTTTGGCAGACCCATTAGAGCTGGCTGGAATCCTGGTTGGAGTGGTTTCTTCTATGCTTTAGATTTTGATAATCCTGAATTTCGTGAGTATTTACGCGAAGTCTTTCATGTGGTTTTAGATGAATGGGGTTTCGAGATGGTAAAGTTAGATTTTCTTTATGCTGCAGGACTAATTCCTAAAAATGGTCGTCCCCGTGCCCAGGTGATGCTGGAAGCAATGTCTTTCTTACGCGAACTGGTCGGTAAGAAAAAGATTTTAGGTTGTGGGATTCCGATTGCTGCTGCCTTTGGAAAAGTTGATTACTGTCGTATTGGCTCAGATGTTGCTCCTTACTGGGAGGATTATAAATTAAAAGATCTTAATTACCGCGAACGTGTTTCAACCATCAGTTCACTGCATAATACGATTACACGAGTCTGGCTCAACAATCGTGTCTTTGTCAATGATCCTGATGTCTTCATGCTACGTGAAGAAAACAATCAATTAACTCAAACTCAAAAAGAGACCCTCTTTCTTTTAAATAATCTCTGTGGTGGTCTAGTCTTCTTCTCTGATAATATTAATAATTATTCTGACGAGACTTTAAATCTACTAAAGCTGATTTTCCCCAAGGCAACTCCCAAAATCATTCAGGTTAAAGCCACTGGTGAACTTTATCAGATCAATTGCCAGATTGAAGCACGTCATTATCTGGTAATTGCTAATCTTAGCTCCAAAGCGACCAATATTAAACTACCTCCCGGAATCTTTTTCGAGAATAAACTACTTGCTATCAAAGGAGAAAGCTCCCTAGAATTAAAGCCTTACGAAACCAAATGTTTTCATCAGGTATCAGCGGAAGATCCAATTGCTTTTCTAGGTAGTACAGGACATCTCTTCTCCGGAGCTGAACTAGCTACATTGGAGATTAATAACACACAGATAAATTTAAAACTTAAAGAAAATGCATCCAGACTCTCACAAATTTATTTTTTAGTCTCTGCAGAGATTAGCAGTTTCTCCATTAATCAACAAGTCTGTTCTACTGAGAAATTAGCTGGATTTAATGTACTTAAGTTTACTAGCTGGCGTTAGAGTAAAAATATAAAGGAGGGAATTCTATGACAACAAATACTACTAATTCAATCACTCCACTCCCGCGTTCAATCAAAATTTATTATGCCTTAGGACAGCTTGGTTGGTCGATTCTCTATGGTTTAATCTCAGTTTGGCTGGTTTGGTTTTACTTTCCACCCAATAATGTTCCGTTGCCACATTTAATCCCTCAGGGAGCAGTCTTGGGTTTCTTTACAGTAATCGGTTTAATTACCATGGCAGGGCGACTCTTCGATGCCATTACCGACCCTTGGATTGCCAACTTAAGTGATAAATCAAAACACCCCAAAGGACGCCGAATCTCTTTTATGGCAAAAAGCGCTCTTCCTTTTGCCATCTTAACACTTTTGATCTTTATCCCACCTTCAGGTAGCAATTCACCATTAAATGTAATTTGGTTAACCATTACCTTACTTGCCTTTTACTTGTTTTTTACAATTTACCTTACCCCCTTTACTGCCTTACTTGCAGAGATCGGTCGTACTCCGGCGGAGAAACTTGACCTTTCCACTTATATCTCCTTTACTTGGTTTATTGGTTATGTTATTGCAAGCGCGGCAGCAAACATCTGGCCTCTCTTCCAAAGTGTTGGACTTGAACTAATCTGGGCAATCCGTGTCACCTTTGCTTGCTTGTCTCTTTTAGGTTTAATCTGTATTTTAATTCCAGTTTGGTTGATTGATGAGAAAAAATATGTGACAAGTCAGCCAACCGAGATGAAATTGTTTGAAGCGTTAAAGGCAGTCTTTCAAAATCGTAATTTTTTATACTTTACCATCTCTGATCTCGCTTACTGGACAGGAATGACCATCTTTCAAACCGGAACAGTCTATTATACTACTGTACTGCTAAAATTACCTGAAAGTTGGGTAACAACGATCACTTTCTTGGTAGGAATTCTCTCTTTTGCTTGTTATTCCGGCGTCAATCTGACTGCTAAAAAAATCGGAAAAAAATCCTTGATGAATTGGGGATTTATCTTGCTAAGCATTGCCTTTATTTATTGCAGCATCATGGGTTATCTACCTTTAGGCAAAGAAATTCAAGGATATCTTCTCGTGCTTATCATCTCTTTTCCTATGGCGATTTTCGGAATACTCCCCAATGCAATTGTCGCGGATATTGCTGAATATGATGCTTTTAAAACTGGTGCCAATAAAGAAGCAATGTTCTTTGGAGCACGTACCTTTATGAGTAAAGTAGGACAAATGCTATCAATGATTATCTTCAGCTCATTTTTACTCCTTGGTAAAGATGTCGGTCACGATTTAGGAATCAGAATGACTGCAGTTTTGGCAGCAATCCTTTGTTTGCTTGCACTATTTCTATTCTTGAAATATAACGAGAAAGCGATTCTCAGTACCCAAAATAGTTCTCAAAATAATAATTGAGACGCATGATTTTACATCTTTACAAAAACCATGCATTAAAGGGGCTGTTGCAAAATCAGCCCCTTGCTCTTTTCCCCTAATCTATCCCACGTAGACGCACATCAAAGTCGAGGATTTAAAAATTGCAGGAGCACCTTTTACCATCTTATTTATCTTGCCAGAACCCAATGGGCAGGATGCACTCCCCCTGCGCTGCGCGCTTCCCCCTCATCAGGGGGATTGGTTTGGAGCAAGGTGATACTTTAGTTGCAAGCCAGTTAAACTCTGCTTTTAGTTTCCTTTTCCCCCATTAGAAATGTTAAGTACTCGATATAAACTACACCTTTTAATCTCCCATGACCGCTCCCAACCCCAAACCCCCTGGTGAGGGGGATGACGAAGTCAGGGGGAGTGCTTTATAAAGGAGCTGTTGCATTTTGCAACAGCCCCTTTAATGTTATACTATAAACTCAACTGGTAACTTTCCTGATCGACCAATACCATGGCACTTCTGCCTGGGATAGTGACTTGGTCACCTTTGACGGTCTCCAGTGCTGTAACCCCCGCTTGTTGCCCTTTCACCACTACCACCCAGTTATTATCAGGTAGCTTCACCGTTGCGGCATCACGCTCAGTATTAAACAAGACTACGATATTGCGCCAACTATCACCACCTGCATGATCTTTTAAGATATATCCCAGCTGATTTTCAGACAGATCTAAAAACTGTAGATGCGATTGAATCGCCGAAGTCTCTCTTAAATGAAAAGCAGGATGAGCTTTCCGTAAAGTAATCAAGCCACGATAATAATTGAATACCTCCAGATATTCTGCTTTACGTGCCCAATCAAGCTGATTAATCTCATCTGAAGCATTGTAGCTGTTCTCATTGCCTTGTTTGGTACGGAGGAAATCTTGCCCAGCATGTAAAAAAGAGATTCCTTGGGAAGTAAGTACCATAGCACCCGAGAGTAAATGCAGCTTGATTCGTTCGCTCTCACTTTCTTTCGGATTAGTGCGGGCTAATTTATCCCACAGGGTCAGATTATCATGAGCTTCAGAATAATTAACTGTTTGAGATGGCTCTTTTGCCCAAGGAGCTTGTGAATAATTAACTTTGGTATAATCAATCTGTGGATGGCTCACCGCAGCCACAATCCCAAATTTCACACTCTCTTTTAAACCAGGATTACCGTTAGCAAAACCTGCTGCCTCCGCATTAAAAACATGCCCTTTAATGGCATCGCGCATATCATCACTAAAAGCAGCCACCCCATTAATCTTGCTAATATTTGCTTTGAGAGCAGCTTCATTTGCTGCCAGACCAGAAGTTCCACCTGTCCAGCCTTCACCATAAATAATAATACTTGGATCTACCTGATCAAGTGCCTGACGAATTGCTCGCATGGTCTCTAGATCGTGCAATCCCATCAGATCAAACCGAAACCCATCCACATGATACTCACGCGCCCAGTAGACTACCGAATCAACCAGATACTTACGCACCATCAACCGTTCTGAAGCAAATTCATTACCACACCCCGAACCATTCCAAAAACCACCATCTGGTCGCATTCTAAAATAGTAACCTGGTACTAATTTTTGGAATTGCGATTCGCTAGCATTAAAATGATGATTATAAACCACATCCATTACTACACGAATTCCATTTTGATGCAATACCTGTACCATCTGCTTATACTCTTTAACTCTTACTACTCCATGCTCCGAATCGGTGGTATAAGAACCCTCTGGTACATTGTAATTCTTAGGATCATAACCCCAATTAAACTGTGGTTGATCCAGCTTACTCTCATCAACTGAAGCATAATCAAAAGAAGGCAAGAGATGCAAATGGGTAATCCCCAACTCTTTCAAATGATCTAGTCCAGTGGTCACACCTTGAGGACCACGAGTTCCACTCTCCGTTAAACCCAAAAATTTACCTTTAGCTTTAATGCCTGAATTAGCCGCACTTGAAAGATCTCTTACATGCAACTCATAGATAATTGCATCGGTAAATTCTTTAAAAGATGGACGCAAATCACGTTCCCAATTATTTGGATTGGTATTTTTCAAATCAACTACCATCCCGCGATTCCCATTCACCCCTACTGCACGTGCATAAGGATCAACCACCTCAAACTTACCCTGTCGATGTGTCACTTCATAATTGTAATAAAGACCCATACGATCTCCCGGTAAACTAACCACCCAAGTGCCTTTCTGATCACGCTGCATTGGATAGGCTTTTGCTTTGCCCTCACTTCCACTACTATACGTAAGCAGATTCATTTCATAAGCTAGTGGTGCCCAAACCTTAAAAGTGGTCTTTTCTTTGCTATAGTTTGCTCCCAGATCGTTCTGAGTATAATAGTAAGCCTCATCAAACTCTTTGGTATCCATTACCTTACCGATTTCTACCGTCACCTCCTGATAACCCTGACGTGATAAGATTATCTTTTCTGTTAAGGGTAGTTTCTGTTCTGTCACCAAAATTAAACTACGTACTTCATTTTTGCCAATCATCTCCGTGGGAATAACTTTTTTTATTATATAATTTTTCTTGCCAACCAATAAGCTAAATCCTTCATTAGTAGTTTGCTTTAAAGTTAAAGGAATATTTAAGTCAACCATTATTCTATCCAATTGCTCAAGTTTTGCTCCCAAAATTCGTGGTGTGCGATCAAATTCTTGTTCATTCCAGCCAATCTTTGGCTCAGACTGCATTAACCAAAACTCAATCTTCCCATTTCTAACTGCGATCCGTGCTGGAATATTTCGTACGGTAAGATCTTCCTCAATTCCAGTTGCAGTTTGTTTCTCTATTTTAAAACTCAGACTCTGACTCAGACTTAATGTATCTAATTTTAAAGTAGCAATCTTCCCATATTGATCATTTTTATCAAATGCAATCGTTTGCATTAATTTATTTTTCAACCACATTAATAACTTCCAACCATCATAATTTTGATCATAACGATAGTAATGTACTGTCACCTCAACCTCTTTTAATACTGGTGCTTCAAATCCTTGTGGTGGTTCAGTGTAAATCTTGGGATCTCCCGAATATAACCAAGCTTCAGCATAACCATCTTCAAAATTAGTGATAAATCGATCTTGATTAATATCTTTCTCCCAATTATCAGTGCGAACAATCAAACCCACTGAACTAAAATTCCCTGGCAAATCATATGTAGCTATTTTGCCAAATCCATCCTCACCATTAAAAGCATATGCCTTACCATCCAAACCTGTACTCCAAAGCCAGAGATTCCACGGTT
>JBFYZC010000353.1:0-7859 GCA_041309705.1 Bacillota bacterium
TTGGTCTTTGCTAACCTCTAATCAAGTTAGTTTAGATCTTTCGGAAAATATATAGATATCAGATAATCCTAAGTCGAGGTGTGTTTTTTGCACTTCGGCTTTTTTATTTTTTCAAAAATGTCATCCAAAGCTTGTATTGCGCATATGTATATTTAATGTGTGAAGCAGAAAGTTAAATATAGCTGGGGGAGAAGTGTCTTGAAAAAATTTACTCTCATATTTTTATTGATAATCAGTATTCTACTCTATAGTTTTCCAGTATTGGCTGAGGATTATCAGTTGCACGTTGGAGATGTTTTGGAGATTAGTGTTTATGGTTACGATGAATTGCAGTTGAAACAGGTAATCATTCGTCCGGATGGTAAGATCGCTTTTCCTATGGTGGGTGAGCTTGTAGCAGCAGAGATGAAATTGTCAGAATTTAGTGAGCAATTAACTGAAATTTTAGGACGATATTTCAAAGATCCTCGAGTTACGATTAATATTCTCAAGTATCATACAGTGAGAGTTTATGTGCTGGGGGAAGTGAATCGTCCAGGAATGTATGAGTTAGAGAAGACATATAATTTGCTGGATGCAATTGGGGCAGCAGGTGGTTATACCAAATATGCCACTTGGAAAAAGGTTTATATTGTACGCAAAGATGCTGGAATTTATCAAGTAGCTAATCTGGAGCAGTTGTTGAAAAAAGGTGATCTCTCGCAGAACTATGCTTTAAATGAAGGTGACCTGGTTTATCTTGGTAAAAATGGGATCAGTTTTGTCAATGATATCCTGCCATTCATTGCAGGAGCTTACCAGATTAATGGGTTGATTAAGTGAATACTTCAATTTGGAGGGCTGATTCGTGGCAGAGAATCTAAATGAACCAGAAAGCACAGTTGATTTTCGAGAAATTATTAAAATTATTAAGAAATATTGGAAACTAATTTTTAGCTTTTTTCTAGTAAGTGCATTACTGGGGATATTGATTGTTTCACTTATCCCAAATACATATCAAGCAGAGGCAAAATTACGTATAAAACAGTCAAAAGGATTAGCAGATTCATTGTTGGCAGATTTACCATCAGGTAATGTAATGGCAGGGCAACAATTAATCGCAACTTATGCTGAGATTATTAAAAGTCGTGCGGTAGTTACAGCATTAATAAAAAATAGCATTCGAGATGCTGAAGCTACTTTAAATTATGAGCAATTAGTGCAGCGAATTGTGGTCGCACCAGTTAAAAATACTGAAATTATGCAGGTCAAGGTGCAGGCGAAAACTGCAACTGAGGCAATGCAGTTAACTAATGCGTTGGTTGAAGTTTTTCTAAAACGATTGACAGAGCTAGCTCGTGCGGAACAGACTTCAGTGAAAAGTTTTATCGGAGAACGTTTGAATGAAGCAAAACTGGAACTGGCAGAGAGTGAAAACAACCTCAAGAATTATAAAAAATTACAAAAAATTATTGCTCCCCAAGAAGAGACCAAGGCTTTGGTCGAGCGATTGACAGAGGTTAATCGTTTGACAGCCAATAATCATATTGAAGTAGCGACTATTCAGGCAAAATTAGCTGGGATCAAGCGACAGATGGCTGAGGAGAAAGTAGAGTATATTGCTACTAATCCATTGATTGAACAAATGCGCGCCAAATTAGCTGAGCTAGAGGTGCGTTTGGTAGGATATCTCCAAAAATATACAGCAAATCATCCCGAGGTAAGTGCTTTAAATGCAGAGATTGAGGAGACTAAAACCAAATTAAATCAAGAAATTAAACGTGTAGTTAATATAGAAGCACCTTCGCAGAATAAGATTCACCAAGAATTATTGCAGCAGAAAATGCAAGCAGAAGTTGAACTTGGTGCAACTATGGCACAAAAAGCAGAGCTGGATCAGATCATTACTTCTGGTGAAAGTCAGATTGCAAAATTACCAACTGAAGAACAGAATTTAGCACGTTTGATGCGTGATACTGCTTTGGCACAAGAGATCTATATTATGCTTGCTAAGCGTTATGAAGAAGCACAAATTAGTGAAGCGATGCAACCGACTGATGTTCAGATTATTGATCAGGCAACTACTCCGAATAATCCGATTAAACCAAAACGGAAGATGAACGTGTTATTAACCGCATTTATTGGATTGTTTATTGGAATTGGTCTGGCTTTTTTGATGGAATATTTTAATAAAACGATTAATAGTATTGATGATGTGAAAAGTTATCTTGATTTACCTGTCTTAGCAGCAGTTCCGGATTATGTTAGTTTAAATAAGTATCATAAAAAGTAGCTCGGAGGTTAAGATGATTCAGTCAACTTTGCTTGTTGAGGAACAAACAGTAAAATCCCCTGTCAAAGAGGCTTTTCGTAGTTTAAGAACTAATCTGCAATTTTCTAAAGCAGATGGCAGATTACAAAAAATTATGGTGACCAGCCCTATTCCTGGTGAGGGTAAATCAACCACCTCGGCTAATCTGGCAATTGCTTGGGCACAGAATGATAAAAAAGTACTTTTGATTGATGCTGATTTACGTAAACCGGTTCAACATGAAAATTTCGGAGCAAGAAAATTTGGATTAACGAATATTTTGATTAAAGAAACTTCAATTGATGAAGTGATTCAACAGACGCAAATCGCTAATTTGTCGTTACTGACAAGTGGATTAATTCCTCCTAATCCAGCAGAATTGTTAGATTCAAAGCGTATGTCTGATTTATTAGAATATTTACAGAAGAGTTTTGATTACATAATTTTAGATGTGCCTCCGGTAATTCCGGTAACTGATGCAGTAATCTTGGCAGCTAAAGTTGATGGGGTTGTTTTGGTAATTAATGCGAAGACGACTCGCCCGGAATCAGCCCAACAAGCAAAATATCAATTAGAGAAAGCTAAAGGAGAAATTTTAGGAGTTGTCTTAAATCAAGTGGAAATGGATCGCCGACATGCTGATTACTATTATTATTACAACGAAACTTCGCACAAGATGGTATCGCGTTGAGTAATTGAAAAAGCGAGGGTATTGGATGAAATACTACTTTACTTTAGTGCTGGCATTTTTGTTTAATTTTACTTTTATAGGAATAGTTTGGGCGGATGAGTTACGCATGGAGTATCAAACTGAGCATGGCTTTGAGTTTGTTGAAACTTCTAACAGGGAATATGGTGATTTGCAGTTGGTAGTCGCACCATATTTAAGCTGGGTTCAGGGAAGCTTACCTAAATTGGGATTAAGTGAAGCGTATCTTGAATGGGATGCTAGCGAGTGGCTGCAATTTAGTCTCGGACGTAAAATTATTACTTACGGACCAGGACGCTATGGGTTTCCGGCATTAGGACCATTAGTATCTGTCAATAATAGTGATTTGTCATTTGAAACAGTTGAGGGTTACGACCAGTTTGGCTATTCATTTAACTGGCGCAACCTTAATTATCACAAATTTTATGCCTTGGTAACGGAAGATTTTTTCCGCGTCTTGCATGGACATCGTCTAACCTATACTTGGGGTGGAGTTACTTTTGGAATCTCCGAGACAGCTTTAACTAATGATTCTGCTCCGTGGTTTTATTATTTACCACTACCAATGTATCTGCATCAGTTTGTGGCAGGACGTTTGCTGAAGATTCCTGAAGCCAATGTCTTTGCGAATGTGGCGATTGATCTTGATCTGACCTGGCAGATGCGACCAAACTTTAAAGTATATGCTGAATATTATATGGACGATCGACCTTGGCCGCATTTTGATCAAAACTGGCATCTAGTCAATCCACAATGGGATCGCTGCTGGTGGAAGTGTGGTTATCAAGGTGGTTTCGCCTGGGAAGAAGCTTTTGGAGTACCTGATTTGAACTTTTATGCAGAATATACACGGATTGATCAATATACTTATACCAGTTGGCATCCGGGTGCCTGGAGACCTGGGCTTGATTGGACATATCGCGGTCGAATGATTGGTGAAGCAATGGGACCTGATTCGGATCGCCTGAACCTTGAATTGACTTGGCAACCGAATCCCGAATGGCAATATAGTTTCGCCTATCTAAAGAAACGACATGGTGAAGGTGAGATTGGTGATCGTTGGGAGTATGTACCTGGTCAGACAGTAGTGTTCCTAACTGGAAACGTCGAGACAACAGATCAATTATTAATTGGTGCTAGTAAAATGAAGCAAGCTTTTCAATGGGGCGGCAAGATTGGGATAGCATATTGTAATAATGTGGCACATCAAATTGGTCAAAACAGCTGGCAATTGCAGTTGTCGCTTTATAGTAGCTATCATTTTTAGAATTGCCAAAGTGTTAGACGTAATTTTTGGAGGTTAGTCTGAATGCATCGAATAGTCTCATTGATGTTAAACCCATCACCAGTCGCAACAATTATTAAAAAAATTAATCAAGGTGCAGTAGCCTTGGTTACTTTGGGAGCATATTATCTGGCAATTCTTTTTTCATTTTATAGCGCTTATCTGATTCGAGTAGTCTTTTTACCAGAACATTTTGTTTTTATCCCTCAAACGCATATGTCCAAAGGCTATAGTTTTTTGGTGATTCCTTTGATCTATCTCTCTTTAATTATTTATGAACAACTAGTCACCAAACGCTTACCCTTCTGGGATGTAGTCGCACGAATGTTTAAAGTCTGCCTCTTTGCAACCATTATTGCAATCGAGATTGTTTATTTCATCCAATATACAGAAAAGATTTCGCGAATTTTTATGCTGCTGAGTAGTATTCTGACCTTCATTTATCTGGTAATTACTTATTATGTTGTTACCTGGATTCTGTTGCGCTGTGGTTTGTGGCAAAAACCGGTGATTGTTGTAGGAGCAGGCAAAACAGCCCAATTAATTGCCAATGCTTTTGAGAATGACCATTATCTTGGGTATAAAATAGTTGGCGTAATTGAAGATCATTATGTGGAGCGACCTTTGACCTGTCGTTATCCGGTAATTGGTAGTTTTGAAAATGCAGAACATGCAATTGTTGCAAGCGGGATCAAAGATGTAATTATTGCGACACCTGGATTGAAACGTGAAGCTTTGACAGAGTTAGTCTATCGGATCCAACCATATGTAAATAATTTAAGAGTAATCCCGAATCTCTTTGGGTTACCGCTTGGCAATCTTGAGGTTGAAACCTTTTTTATGCAAAAATTAATTATGTTAAAGATTAATAATAATTTTATGAAAATTAGCAACCATCTGTTTAAGAAGATTTTTGACATGACACTTGGTTTATTAGGATTTATTTTGATTATGCCACTATTGGTGCTCTTGGCAATTTTAATTAAGCTTGATTCACCAGGTCCGATGATGCATATTGCCAAACGAATCGGGAGAAACGGGAGAGAGTTTGATTGTTATAAGTTTCGCAGTATGTATTTAGATAGTGATAATCTCTTAACAGAATATTTTCGCAAGAATCCGAAGGCAGAGAAAGAATGGGAGCAATATGCCAAATTACGTGATTATGATCCGCGTGTCACTAGAGTTGGTAAATGGATGCGCAGATTTAGTCTGGATGAGTTGCCGCAGATCATTAATGTAATTTTGGGAAATATGAGTTTGGTTGGACCAAGACCATATCTACCACGTGAAATGCAGCAGATTGGATATTATGGCAATACTATTTTCACTTCAAAACCTGGAATTACTGGATTATGGCAGGTAAGCGGGCGTAATGATGTTGATTTTAATGGGCGATTAGAATTGGATGCATGGTATGTGCGCAACTGGTCAGTCTGGCTTGATTTAACACTGTTGATGAAGACTTTTAAGGTTGTGCTGCAAAAGAGTGGCGCATATTAAAGAAATTAATTGCAAAATTACGAACACTTTCAAATTAAAAATTCCGAGGTAAAGGATTTTTGATTTGAAGATAGTGAGAGTTTTTGCAGGAATTTCTAAAGAAATTGATTGCAAAATTACGATCACTTTCCAACAAAAAATTCCGAGGTAAAGGATTATTTGTTGGAAGATAGTGGGGGTTTTGCAAGAATTTATATATTTCTAATAATTATAGGAGTTGAAGGATTAAAATGAATCAAAAGAAGATCTGTATTTTAGGATTAGGCTATATTGGATTACCAACAGCAGCGATGTTTGCCACCCATGGTCATAAGATTATCGGGGTTGATATTCGCGAAGAAGTAGTGGAAGCCTTGAATCGCGGTAAGATTACGATTACCGAACCTTATCTGGATATTCTGGTGCAAGCAGCAGTGACTTCAGGAAATCTTAAGGGTAGCACTATTCCAGAAGAGGCTGATGTCTTTATCATTGCTGTACCAACTCCGATTACCCATGATAAAAAAGCAGATATGTCATATGTAATCTCGGCTACTAAAACGATTGTACCCTATTTGCGCGAAGGAAATGTAGTAATTCTTGAATCTACTTCGCCAACCGGGACAGTTCGCGATCTGATGTGCCCGATCTTAGCTGAATCAGGGCTGAAAATTGGAGAGCAGCTTTATGTGGCGCATTCTCCAGAACGAGTTTTACCAGGGAGAATCTTGATTGAATTAGTCGAGAATAATCGGATTGTTGGTGGTATTAATCCTCAATCAGCCGAATTAGTCCGAGATCTTTATCGAACCTTTGTGAAAGCTGAGATCTTTTTAACCGAGGCTACTACTGCGGAGATGTGCAAGATGATGGAAAACACTTATCGTGATGTGAATATCGCGCTTGCGAATGAGTTAGCTTTGATCTGTGAGCAAGCGAAGATTGATGTCTGGGAGGTTATTAAATTATGCAACAAGCATCCGCGTGTGAATCTGCATCAACCAGGACCAGGGGTAGGGGGACATTGTTTGGCAGTTGACCCGTGGTTTATTGTCGAGAAGTTTCCGGAAACGGCACGAATAATTGAACTGGCGCGCAAGACCAATGATTTCATGCCACATCATGTATTTGAGCGAATTAAAGAGATTTTAAAGGAAGTTAAAGGAAGAAAGACCGTTACTGTTTTGGGAATTACCTATAAACCAGATGTGGATGATATTCGTGAGAGTCCGTTAATTGAGTTGGTTGATTTATTAAAAGAGAATGATTATCAGGTCAAGATCTTTGACCCGTTTGTAAAGGAATATCCAGGACTGGAGAAAGAGTTATCTAAAGCTGTAAGTGGCAGTGATCTCTTGGTCTTGGGTGTGAATCATTCGCAGTTTGCGAGTCTTAATTTAGCAGAAGTGGCGAAGCAGATGAGACACGCATGGCTGCTGGATACACGGAATTTTTATCAGGAGAAAGTGGTTGTTGACGGGGGATTGGAGTATTGGTTGTTGGGGAAAGAAGATAAGAACGAAGTTTTGATAAATTAGTAGATTAGTTATATTTGAGGTAAAAAATGATGAGATATTATATGTTTGGTTCATATCCCCCTCCATTAGGAGGAGCAAGTGTTTTTGCATATCGATATAAAAAGTTACTTGAATCAAAAGGGATTGAAGTTGTAGCAAGAGATCTCTCGAAGATAAGTAGATTAAAAGTAGTATTAATTTTGTTAAATATTACATTTAATCCTTTTATGAAAATATTTCACTTGAATAAATTTGATTTCTACCTAATGACAGCACTGATTTTTAGACCATTTGGTGGCAAGATAATCTTTTGGGATCATTCAGGAAGAGCGATTGAGACTTTTAACCAACGTAGAAGAATTATTTTTAAAATTTTTCTAAAAAAGGTAAATAAGTGTTATCTAGTTAGTGAGCATTTACGAAAATATTATAATTCAAATAACTATCTTTTACCTAAAAAAACATGTATTCGTAATGCCTATATTAAACCTCCATTAGAAGAGGAAGAGGCAATTGTAAAGACATATTCAGATGATGTTTTGGAATTTATTGAAGCTCATCGACCATTAATTATTG
>JBFYZC010000354.1:0-3090 GCA_041309705.1 Bacillota bacterium
GCAAGGCTTCATTGACCGTTGAAGCGACTTCTGCCACAAAGATCCGATAGCCAGCATAGACATAGGGTTGATGCTGGTTCGAATAGAAACTATGCATCGCATGACCCAACTCATGTGCCAGTGTAAAAACATCATTCTGTTTGTTCTGATAGTTCAAGAGAATATATGGATGCACATCATACGCACCCCAGGCATAAGCTCCGCTGGTCTTGCCTTCATTCTCATACACATCAATCCAGCCATCAGTGTATGCCTGACGCACTTGCTGCAAATATTCTTCTCCCAAGGGAGCTAACCCCTTGACTACAATTTCTTGTGCCTTTTCATAAGGATAATCCTCATCTACTTCATTAATTAACGGGGTATATAAATCATACAGATGTAATTCATCAAGTTGCAGTAGTTTTTTACGTAACTTCTGATAATTATTTAATGCTGGCAAAAATTGATGTACTGTCTCGATCAAAGCATCATAAACTGCGACCGGAATATTATCATTATCCAGCGACGCCTCCAGAGCAGAATTAAAACGACGATTTCTAGCATAGAAGACCTCAGTTTTCACTGAAGCATCCAGGGTCGCGGCAAAGGTATTCCGAAACTTCTGATAAGTTTGATAGAGTGCCAAAAATGCATCATGTCGTACCCGTCGCTCTTTGCTCTCCAAAAAAATCCGGTAGCGTCCTTTGGTTAACTCAACTTCTTCACCTTGTTCATTTTGAATACTGGGAAACTTGAGATCAGCATTATCAAGCATTCCAAAGATGGTACTTGATGCCTCCGCCAGCTCACCTGCCTCAGCTAACAGTCGTTCCTCTGCTTCCGTAAGGACATGCTCACGTTGACGATCAATCTCGGCAAAAAACCGTTGGTACAGCTGTAATTCTGGCACAGCAGCAATCATTTCCGCGCGTCGCTCAGGGGCGAGACTGACCAATTGTGGAACGATAAAAGAAGTCACACTGCTCACTTCAGTGGCTAAGCTTTGAATCCGACTCGCTAACGCTTGATATTCAGCCGCGCTGTTATCCTCGTCCTTGTGCATCCGTGCAAAAACAAAGAGCCGATCCAAGAGGCGTCCCAGCTCATCTTTGAGTTGCAGTACCTGAAGTAAGGTCGTGCCATTCTCTAAAAAATTAATCGTGCCAAACTTGGGTAACAACTCTTTTAATTTTTGAAAATCAGCTTCCCAAGCAGTCGTGCTGGGATAGATATCACTCAGCTTCCATTGATAGGCAACCGGAATTTCTGACCGTTTCAATAATTTTAGGGTCTGCTTCATGCTCATCTTCCTTTCATTGATTCACTTTATGTAGTAACAATCAGCTTTTCTTGTTTTAACCATTCCAAAAAAGCTTTCAAAAAACGATTATTCTGTTCCGCGGTTCCAAAAGTCACTCGAATACAATTGGGTAACCCAAAGGAATGCGTCGGACGGACGATGATTCCCTTGCGCAACAGGTATTGATAAAGCTCGCTAGTATCACGTCCACAATCAATCAAGATAAAATTTGCCTGAGTTGGTTGATATTTTAATCCAGTCCAATCTAATTCCTGATAAAACTGTTCGCGTCCGGTAAAGACTAGCTCTTTACTTAAACGAATATGCTTCTTGCTTGCTAAAGCGGCTACTCCGGCACTCTGGGCGAGCAGATTTACATTAAACGGGTCTTTAATCTTATTCATCTCCGCAATAATCTCTACTGCTGCTACTGCATAGCCTAACCGTAAACCTGCCATTCCATGCAGTTTGGAGAAGGTGCGAAAGACCACCAGATTGGGAAAATCTGCTAATAACTTAATTCCATTAGGAAACTCAGGATCATCCGCAAAATCGGCATATGCCTCATCCAAAATTACTAAAATATTCTCGGGCACTTGTTTTAAAAACTCTACCAATGGTTCGGTTTTAATAATTGTGCCGGTTGGATTATTGGGATTACAAAGATAGATCAGTTTCGTCTGCGGGGTAATTGCTTGGTGGATTGCTTTCAGATCATGCTCCCAGCTTTCGCCACGCACTAATACTGGTTTAGCATTCATCAAACGCGTCACCGTCTCATATTGACTAAAAGTCGGGTCAGGAATAATCGTTTCATCAGCTGGCTCCAGAAAAGTCTCCGCGAGAATTCGGTTGACATCATCCAAACCATTTCCAAGTAATAAATTCTCAGGAGTTACTCCCAATTCATCAGCTAAAACATTTTTTAATTGATAGTTATTCGCGTCTGGATAATAAGCTACTCGCTCAATTGCTTGCATGATCACTTGACGTACTTCATTACTTGGACCTAAGGGATTTTCATTGGAAGCCATCTTAATGATTCCACTCAGTCCTAATTCACGCTCAACTTCTTCAATTGGTTTTCCGGGAATATAGGGTGGAATTGTTGCCACACAACTCCGCGACAACTTACTTGACATTTGGTTCATCTCCTTTAGCATTCTGTCATAAACAGATCTGGTCTTAATTTAGTTGCCTCGTGTAGATAGACGGGTTTGATCGCTGTTTTTTCTAAATCAGTGTAAAAATGTATTAACACTCGAATACAGTATGGTAAGGCTCCGATTTTTGGGATCTCTTGGGCACACATTAAAGGGATCTCTTGTAGTCCTATTTCTCTTGCTCCTACTGCCGGAAATTCACTTTTAATATCAGGAGTTACGGTGAAAATAATACTGACAATTGCTTCAAGTTCCATCTGATTAAGCTTGATTAACTCGGTTAGTAACTCTTTAGTTGCCAGGGTAATTAAACCCGGTTCATCTGCAGTAATCGCAGTTGCTCCACGCACTGCCCACATTTTCATCGATTTCACTTCCTTTACTGAATTGCACGGTGACTTAATCCAACTGCTACCTCATCTAAATGAATCAACCCAATGCTGAAAAATGCTGCCACACATAAATGATCTCCTTGACGTGCCAATCCAACTTTCCCACCCAGATTAAGTCCGATTGCTTTGGTAAGTATCTGCGAGACTGCTTCTCTAGTTGCGCCAACAATCGCTCCTTGATGTGCATGCGAATCATTAATTAATCCTTCACGTTTTGCGGCGACCACTACCCGTTCAATTACTGTCTTCATCG
>JBFYZC010000355.1:0-5363 GCA_041309705.1 Bacillota bacterium
GAAGATGAGCATGATTTCATTGTTTATCAGCAACTCGTTGATGATCAGCGCTCAAAAAAATGGTTACTCAAAAGTATGATTACCGTAAATGGCAGTCAAAGATGGATTGCTGAACTGGCAAAAAGTTTATTTTGATGCTAATCGCTTGACTCATGCGCCAATTGATACAAAATCTGATAATACTTTAGCTGCTGCTCGTAAGTCATCCGATTCAAACCACTCGGATTAGGTAATACAAAATCAATCACTCCAGATAGTAACTGCAGTGGCTGTTCACCCCAGGTAAAATTTGTTTGCATTGAAATATGACGGTAAACATCTTTCCCGAGATAAGCAACTATTTTAGGTTGCAATTCGGTGATTAATTCTTTCAAAACTTCTGCACCGGCTCGAAACTCTTCTTTGGTAAGCTCTGCCGCAGTGGCTGTGGTTCGTGGCACAATATTGGTGATTCCGTAACCCAAACTAAGTAACTCGCAATCCTCTAAAGGTGAGAATTTGACTAATGTAAAACCCGCTCCATGAAGCAGTTTCCAGAAACGATTGGAATGTCCGGCAAAATGATGCTTCAGCGCAGCACTTCTCAAACCGGGATTAATACCGACAAATAAAATTTTAAGTCCCGGAGCTACTATGTCCGGGACTACTAATTCCTGCTTCATCCAGCTTGAACCTCAACCTCGGTTGTCGTTTGCGTCTCGGGAATAATCCGTTGACTCCACTTACCACATTTATCTCCTAAACAGGCGATTAATCGACCTTCCTGTCGTAATTCTACTACCTCACATTGGTTAGCACAGGCTTCACAGTCAATGCTGCGGGTAGTAATTTTTTCATGCGCAATCTGAAATCCTTTAAAATTAGTATTTAAACGTTTCGTAGTTACTTCTTCTTTTGCAAGCAAGGCAGCTCCAATCGCGCCCATCACATCATAATGTTCCGGAATGATCAATTGACAGCCCAAAACAGTCTCAAACGCCTTACGAATCCCTTGATTGGCTGCCACTCCACCTTGAAAAATTACCGTTGGCTTAATCTCTCGTCCTTTACCCAGATTAGAAAGAAAATTTCTTACTAATGCGCCACAGAGCCCCGCCAGAATATCCTCCAGTGGATGACCCATCTGCTGCTTATGAATCATATCTGATTCGGCAAAAACCGCACAGCGTCCCGCAATTCTTACCGGATGCTCCCCACGTGCGGCAAGTTCACTAAATTCACTGATTCCCATATTTAAACGTGCCGCTTGCTGATCAAGAAAAGAGCCCGTACCGGCAGCACAGACAGTATTCATTGCAAAATCACTGACGATTCCATCACGAATCAGAATTAACTTGCTATCTTGACCGCCAATCTCGATAATTGTTTGTACTTGTGGTTCCAGATTAAGACAGGCTACCGCATGTGCGGTAATTTCATTTTTGATCAAATCTGCGCCTAAAAGTCTGCCAATTAATTGACGTCCCGAACCAGTAGTCCCAACTCCGGCAATCTCAGCACCTTTAAGTTCTTTCATCAGTTGCTGCATTCCTCGTTGCACTGAGCCCACAGGATTTCCTTGCGAACGTAAGTATAATTTACGAATCACCTTGTTTTGTGAATCAAGCAGTACTAGATTGGTGCTTACCGAACCAACATCAACTCCCAGATACAACTTCATCTTTTCTACCCCCTGCTTTTTGATGGCGATAACGTAAGAGATCAATAAAAGCTTCCAATCTAGTTTGAATTCCTGCCTCACCAGAATGTTCATCAATAATTATTGATAATACTGGAATCTCCAAATCCTTCACCACTGCTGGCAGTACCTGCATCGCAACAATCTCTGGCATACAGGTAAATGGAGCGAGCTGAACCACACCATGATAATTATTGACACCAGCTTCCACTGTATGTGCTACTGTTTCCAGCCCATGTCCGCCAACAAAACCACTTTTTAAATAAGGTTTGGCTAGTTTAATCATACCTTTACGCCAATCTGGTTTAAAGATACTCATCAATAATTCATAATAAATCCAATCGGTCAAATAAGTAGTGCGCGTGACGACTACTCCCATTCTGCCCAACATACGTTCTAATTGGAAATTAACCCGTGGTTCCAATACCATATAGATCTCACCGAGCATCATTATTCGTAACGGCTCAAAATCAGCTTGTACTGGAATTGCCTTTAGCTCTGCCATCCCATCTGCTTGATACCTCTTAATCTCCCCAATTAAATCTGTCCGATCAATTTTTTGATAATAATTTTGTTGCAGATAATCTGTTGTTCCAGGAATTTTTTCAATTGCCCGAACCTGATTGGCTATTTTGTCAAAACTATCAATTGCTTTAGCTTTGATCCAGGCAAGACTAATGGCACGTTTCAAATCTTGGGGACGATGACGCGGGAAGATCTTCTTAAGCTGTTCCCATAATTCACGCGGATGAGTTTTCGGTGCTTCCAGCATCAGAAACTCTATCTCATAACCAAGCTCTTTTAATACTTCACGCTGCATCTCGCCATAATAACCAAAACGACATGGACCTACTCCGCCTGCCATCAAAATCGCTTCTGCACCAAGCTCAATCGCTTCTTGAAAGTTTCCTAAATTTACTTTAAGTGGAAAACAACTAAACTCAGGAGCAACCTTCGTTCCTAAAGCAATCGTGCGCTGCGAAACCATTGGTGGAACAACTGGTTCCACGCCTAATTCCCTTAACAAAGCACTAATCATAATATAGGCATTACCCATATGCGGAAAAGTTATCTTTAACATGCGCGATTTTTATATTTTACTAGATCAACAAATGCTTCCAATCTAGTAATTAAACCTGCCTCTCCACTATGCTCTTCATAGTTTAATTCCAAATAAGGCTTACCTGCCATACGAATACGACGTTTTAAAAGATCACCCACAATTGCTTCCGGACCACAGGCAAAAGGCGTTACATGAATAAAGCCAATTACTGACTTTTCATTTAACATCCAGTCCAAGGCGTCAAATTGCGCTTTTCCCAAAGTCCAAAAGAGATCCTTATTTAATTGTTGCGCCCCTTTACCATAATTCTCTGGCGGGATCATCTCGGGGGTTAAATAATTAATCCCATTATTGGATAAATGTTTGAAAAGATCTAAATTAAAATATGGATCATATAAACAATATGGATGCCCCAAGATCCCCAGAGTTAGCTGATCTTCGTCCAGCGAAACAGCAGTTCGCACTCCTTTAACTGGTAATTGAGAATCTTGCGGATGTGTAATTAAGCCAAGTTTTTCTGCCGCTTTTTTGAGACTAGTCTGCATATCAATCTTCTTTGGTCCAACAGTGACCACTAATAATTTCTCGGTTAATTCTGGTAGCGTATGACGTACTAAATCAGGCAAGGCAATAAATTTAGGGCAGATATAAGCATCACTTTCTACTTTAATCAATTGGGGAATCATAATCCAATCAATATCAGCTTGCATTCCAAGCCATGCAACATGTCCTAAAAAAATCTTAATTGGCAGACAAAGTTCATCCAAGGCAACTGCCAAACCCTTAGCGATAATTTTATATTCAGTAGTTGGAGAAACTATGGTCTCACAACCACAAGATTGCCAAAAATTTTTCCAATATTCACCATACCAATAATATAATAATGCTTGTGGTATTCCAATTTTCAAAATTTTTTACCACCTTCCTTCAAATCTCCACTTCTTTTTCTCTGCACAAACAAATTTTTCCTGCTTTTTATGTTAATTTCTCAATAATTAAACCCCAAAATCAAGTCAAATTAAATAATCCTCAATGAACATTCTGACGTTTCAAAATCTCCTCGACTGCTAGAGTGGTAATTCTCGCCCCATTTTCCGTAAGATCTGCATCGTTCATCTTCCCCAGATCGCCAATTCCAATCACAATCGGAATTGAGAGTTGATTTAAAACATCAACTGTATCCCCTTCAACATATTTATGCCCTGCTGGTTCGGGATTACCATCTTTATCTACTGGGAGTTCAATAATCTGACCTTCACGTGTCACTGAAGCAGTAATTGGCACACCCCTTACATGAGCGGTATTAGAAGCCACTGCTACCACTCCCAGAATCTCCAATTCTGAATCTCTTACCAAAGTCTCTAGGGCAGATTCACCAGCACCCTTTCCTTGATCACCACAGTCATCAACCATTACCAGCACCGGATCATAGGGAGTTTCTTTAACTGCTGCTGCAATTGTCTCACCCGAGACCGGAGTAGGATTACCTGCTGACAAAGAAATTGCTCTGCCACCGATATTTTGAGCCACACGTTCTACTGCCGCTTGAGCGATTTTATCTCCATCGGTAATCACAATCACTTTACGTTTTGTCATTTTTTCACCCCTTTACTCCTTCAACACAGCTACTAATGAAGGATACAATTGTTGCATTCCTTTAACCCATAGCTTTCTGCCCTGTGCTTCTAATTTACCCCACTGCCAGAGTAGCCAACCAATTCTCAATGACCAATTTAATTTCAGCTTAAACGTCACTAATTGCCACTCTTCTTTACTTAATAAATTTGTTTCATGTAATCCAGCAATAGTCTGCTTGGCAAGCTCAATCGAGTTACCAAAATTAATCGCATAGATCTCTACCAGATCTTTCTTACCCAGATAACATGGCACTCCCAAAGCTAATGGCTGTTTAATTAGAGCTTGACCAGCCGTCTCCAGTTCATCAAAGCTAGGTATTTTCTCAGTGCTAAGTTGCTTGAGATGAATTAGACCTGCTATCAATGGTAGATCAATTCGTTTTGGATAAAAATAAAATAGTTTCATCTGCTACGAACTCCAATCATCAAGATTCCAAATGCGGAATAGTCCATATTTTTTTTACGATCGCTACTAATTTTGGAAAAGCCAACAATGTTCCCAATGTGACCAAGGGACGTCCAAACCATACCCAACCAAGCCGACGCGACGAGAACCCACCAATTACCATCAAGAGATTAAACGATTGACAGCAGTTTATAAAATGATACTCGTCAGGATTACCCCCACTTAACTTTACAAACTCCTTGATGATATTAATTACCATAACAGCTTGATGCTCACGCCCCATAATATAGACTTCATTACCCTGATGATCGGTTCCCAAATAATTCAGCTTCCCGTGATCTTTACCAATTGCCAGATCAAACTTGGAAATATTTTTAAAATCCATCATTGCTGGTAAATGACGATTCGAGATCATTTTCAGATGAATTGCTGCAGTAGTCGGTGAGGCATGAGCCCCACCAAAACAGTGATAAATAATCTTCAAGGTTCCTCGACTCCCGATTCTTTCTGCTTTTCTTCCTCTTCTCCTGTACCAACCTCAGCTTCACCAATTGCTCCAGTAAACTCTTTCCCAATCTC
>JBFYZC010000356.1:0-2744 GCA_041309705.1 Bacillota bacterium
AATTCAGCCGTGCCTGCAGTTGAACTCCGCGTTGCTGTTCTTCTGGAAAAGCAAAGCTCAAATCAGCATTTTCCAATTTAAAATGTTCTGTGGTAAACTCAACTACCTTTTTACCAGTTAAGTATCGATCTCGTAAACGAACTACTTCTGGATTAAGCTCAGCTTTATACTTCGTTGAAGGTTTTAAAGGTGCTTCGGGTAAAAATCGCAACTCACGACGGGAAATATAACGAAACCTTCCCGGAATTGCTGGAGTAAACTTAATTAGTTCTCCTCCAAAAGTATTTCCAACCACACCTGCCTCGGCAATGTCACCAGAAAAACTAAAGGTAAGATTAGTCTTGATCGTAATCTGATCTTGAGGATCTAAGTTGACCAGCTTTACTCCATGATTGAATAAAGGTGCTAAAATTAACCAAAGTGCTACTATAAAGATTATTCCACCCAAACTAATTAAAGAAATCAATTTTTGCCGTGAATTTAGTCTTGCTAAACTTCCAATTACATTCTGCAATCCTTGCCAAGGTTTCTTCACAAACACCTTAATTCTCTCAAAAATTTTGTCAAAGAATACTTTCTGCCCCATCTGTTTTCCTCCATCTCTTCACCCTTAAACATACTTTAGAAGTTGGATTTCAAAAAGTTACCGTATTTATATAATTTCGTCAAAAGTCTCAAATCACCTGCTCTTTCGGAAGCTGTTCATCAAAACTTATCAAGGTTTTCATCACAACTTTTTTATCTATATATACTTTCTAAAAGATCTTTATTGGAAGTATATAAATATTTTCCGAAAGATCTAATTTATTTTATCATCGTGAAAAATCCTTAGTACGCTGGATATTTTCACTCGATAAAATAAAAGATCTTTACCAGAAAATATATAAATGGTGATTTATGGAATCACTCTTGAAAAGTTTATCAAACTGAAAAACTTTTTGGACTAATAATCAGATATAATATAGTTATTATTTAAAATAGAGCAACTATTTTTTAATATAATTAAGTTAATGCAAAATTATTTGTAAATTAAAATTATAAATAAAACTATGGAGGCAGGGCAAGAGATGTGTGATACCATTGCGGTTTTCGACCCAAAAACTAGCCAGCGCTCTTTTTTTGCTAAAAATTCAGACCGTGATCCCAAAGAGCTTCAATTCATTCAGCTTACTGATCAGACTTCAAATAATTTCGAGAAACCTTACTACGAAAATACAAAATATCTAGAGAAATCCTATCCTTATCTAGAAAAAATTCGTTCTAATTATCCCTCGCATTATCGGGCAATTATTTCCCGACCCGCCTGGATCTGGGGCGCAGAAATGGGAGTCAATGAATTTGGAGTATCCATTGGTAATGAAGCCGTTTTTAGCAAGATCAAAGTAGCGAATCAAGGATTACTGGGAATGGATCTGCTACGTCTTGCCTTACACAATGCCGCTACCGCAGATGCCGCTTTAGAATTAATCATCACACTAATCGAACAACAGGGTGGCGATGGCGGTTACCACCACTCTTTAAAATATCATAATTCATTTCTAATCAAGGATTTTAAAACCGGATATATCCTAGAGACTTCTGGCAAACACTGGGCATATCGTCGAATATCTGAAACCACTGCTATTTCTAATTCCTACTCATTAACAACTGATTACGAGATAAGTGATCTCCCGCTTGAAAATAAAAATTTTAAAACAACCTATGAAAATAAAATTATGTCATGGCTAGCTCAAGGTGATTATCGTCGTCATTATGCCACCTCGTTTTTGCACAAACGCCAACCAAATCTTGCCACGATCAAAGAGCTGCTTCGTTCACATCATAATTCAACTCGACCAACCTTTGATATGAAATCGATTTGTCTGCACGCCGGAAATCTTTATCATAGCGAGACTACCGCCTCCTTAATTGTTGATTATCTTTACGACAAACTTATCGTCTGGTTTACCAATTCTCCTCACCCATGTGTTTCATTATATAAACCTTTAATCTTCACTGAAAAAAGTAAACTGCCATATGATCTGACTGATCCTAACTATGCGATTATTAATAGTTTAAATTTACAAAAGACAAGTAACAAATTGGCTCATCATTATAGTTTTTTTGTTAAGCATCTTAAACCACTACGCGACGAGATTGAAGCTAAATTTTCACGTTTAATCTATGATAATATTGAGCAGAAATCATTATCTCAGCTCGCTGCTGATTGTAACCAATGTTTTAAGCTTTCACAAGAATACGAAGAAACCGTCGAAAAATTATTAAAAAGGAAAAATAAATATGCCTGTTGAGATTGAACGAAAATTCTTAGTACTTGATCAAAGTTATCAAATAAATGCCACAAGATCATTATTTCGTCAAGGTTATCTTTCACTTGACCCAGCTCGTACAGTGCGAATTCGATTAGCCGAGCAGCGCGGCTTTCTTACCATTAAAGGTACTGGTACAGGTCTCGCCCGTCCTGAATATGAATATGCGATTCCTGCTTGCGAAGCTAACGAATTATTAGAGAAACTTTGTTTAAAACCGTTAATTGAAAAATATCGTTATCGTTTAGAGTATCAGGAATTTTTCTGGGAGATTGATGAATTTTTCGGTGAAAATCAAGGCTTAGTCGTGGCAGAGATTGAGCTAAAAAAGGAGGATACTCCTTTTACTAAGCCACCTTGGTTAGGCGAGGAAGTAACCCATGACCCAAAATATTTTAATTCCAATCTGATTAAAAATCCTTATTGCAATTGGAG
>JBFYZC010000357.1:0-9295 GCA_041309705.1 Bacillota bacterium
CCTTGATAACCAGCCGCGCCAAGTAGTTTAAATCCTCCAATAGGAAACCTCAAGGTAACTCCAGCACCGAGATTCAAAAAATCATAAGGATTACCATTCGCGTAGCCTGCTTCTAAACCCAATCTTACTAAAAAGATGTCCACATTATTATTTAAATAAAACATTTGGACTGCTTGATCAGCAGGATAACTGGAATCATCAACTTGAAGACTACCCAAGCCAACCTCTGGCTCGAAAAGAAAACTCGCCCAAGATACAGTAGTTATTCCCAGTATTAAAGAACAAAAGAGCAGAAGAATTAACCAGTATTTCATCGCAATCCCTCCAACTATTTCTTAAATTGCCAGCTAGAAGTATTATTTCGTTATTTTTACTTTTTTTCCTGCCACTAATTACAATTTATTTTTTTGAGTCACGCATTAGCTCACGTCTGCCAATATCTGGACGATAATAAATCCCTTCAAACTTCACTTGTTGCAAATCATGATAAGCTCCGTCAATTGCACTCGCAATGTCATTCGCTAAATGTACTAGATTCAAAACTCGTCCTCCAGCAGTAACTACTGAGCCATTATTATCAAGCTTAGTACCTGCATGAAAGATCAGTGAGTTCTCAATCTGACCTAAACCATTAATTTGATGACCAGTCGCAAAACTGCCCGGATAACCGCTGGCTGCTGCTACGACACAGACCGCAGTAGTAGCTGGTTTCCAGCTCACCTGAGTCGGATCAAGTCTGCCCTCAATGGCAGCTAATAGCAACTCGGCTAAGTCTGATTCCAGCAGTGGTAATACTGCCTGCGTCTCTGGATCTCCAAAACGTACGTTATACTCGATCACTCTTGGTCCGTCTTTGGTGAGCATTAAGCCCAAAAAAAGCGTTCCCACAAACGGAGTCCCTTCCTCTGCCATCGCCTTTAGGGTAGGAGCAAGAATCTCCTCCGATACCATCTGTGATACTGCTTTAGTATAAATAGTCGTTGGGGCATAAGCACCCATCCCCCCGGTATTTAGTCCCGTATCACCTGCACCAATCCGCTTATGATCCTGAGCGGGCAGCAATGGTAGTGCAATCTTTCCGTCACAGAGCGCGAGTAAGGAAACCTCTTCACCTTCCAGATACTCTTCAATTACTATTCTTGCCCCGGATTCACCAAAAATTCGGTCAGTCATGATCTGATCCACTGCCGCCAGGGCAGTTTCCAGCTCAGTCGCGACAATTACTCCTTTACCAGCGGCTAATCCATCTGCCTTCACCACCAGTGGTGCTCCCAAAGCCTTGATATATTCTTTGGCTGCCTCGGCGGTGTCAAAAGTAGCAAATTTTGCCGTTGGAATCCCATATCGCTGCATAAACTCTTTGGCAAATACTTTACTGGATTCCAAACGTGCCGCTGCTTGGGTTGGACCATAGACTTTCAGACCACGTGCTTGAAAGAGATCGACTGTTCCTCTTGCCAAATAGGCATCGGGGCCGACTACCGTCAAGCCAATCTGCTTCTGCTCTGCCCACGCTGCTAAAGCTTCAAGATCATTCGCATCAATTTCCGTCAGATTCGTCGCGATTTGCGCTGTACCTCCATTACCAGGAGCACAAAAGATCTCGGTTACCAAAGGGCTTTGGGCTAATTTCCAGGTTAAGGCATGTTCGCGCCCGCCACCACCAATCACTAATACCTTCATTAAAAAACCTCCAAAATTCAGGGCAGGCATGGGAACCTGCCCCTACATCCATCTATTTTAATGATTTGCCGACAATTCGTTCGTAGGCTTCAAGATACTTCTCAGTGGTACGAGCAATTACTTCCGCTGGCAAGGCTGGCGCAGGTGGATTCTTGTCCCAGTTCAAGGTCTCCAGATAATCGCGCACATACTGTTTATCAAAACTAGGTTGTGCTTCACCTGGTTGATATTGATCTTCGGGCCAGAAACGCGAGGAATCAGGGGTAAAGATCTCATCCACCACGGTTAAGACTCCATCCACCATCGCAAATTCAAACTTGGTATCCGCAATGATAATTCCTTTTTCCTCTGCAAGCTGTGCTGCACGAGTATAGAGTTTGAGTGAGGCTTCCTCTAATTGTTTTGTTAAATCAGCTCCGATTTGGTTAGCCAGTTCCTCAATTGTAATCGGTTGATCATGCCCCTGTTCTTCTTTGGTGGTTGGGGTAAAGATTGGAGTGGGTAACTTACTGCTCTCCACTAAGCCACTGGGCAGTTTGATCCCATTTACTGTACCAGTCTGCTGATACTCTTTCCAGCCGCTCCCTGCCAGATAACCACGGACAATACATTCTACTGGAATTACTTTACCTTTTTTGACGAGCATCGCGCGTCCACGCAGCATCTCGCGCTCCTCCGAGGTTAAGCCCGGTACTTCGTCAATCTCCGCCGTAATCAAATGATTCGGTAACAGATCGGCGGTTTTTTGAAACCAATAGACTGCCAGTTGGGTTAGGACACGCCCTTTCTCTGGAATTGGCTCCGCAAAAACCACATCGAAAGCTGATAAGCGATCAGTTGCCACAATTAACAACTGTTGGTTGAGATCATAATTATCACGCACTTTACCACGCGCCAGCAAAGGAAAACTCTTCAAAGCAGTTTGATTAATCGCACTCATTTTGATCCTCCAGTATAAAATTAATTCTCAATCATACAGGTGATTTTAGCTTCGCCTACCAATTCCTCACCCACATAAGAAGTTGCCTGAAATTTCGCGGTTGATGCTTTATGCTTCTCCAGCTTCAAGACCATCCGCAACTGATCACCCGGTCGCACTACTTTACGAAATCTGGCATCGCTCACTGCTGCCAACAGAAAGAATTTAGACTCATCTGGTACTAAATCTCGAATAATAATTCCAGCAACCTGTGCCATCGCTTCAATTTGTAGCGCACCTGAAAAAACATACTCTTCTTCGCAATAAGGTTCTTGATTATAAAAATCATTTCCAGTAATATTCTTAATCCCAACTGCCATACTTCCAAATTCGTGCTCAATCACTTTATCCACTAGCAAAAAAGGGTAGCGATGGGGTAGAACTTTTCTAACTTCCATATTATCCAGCATAACTTGCTTCACCTCAATGTCTGAAATGCCTAATTCCAGTAAAGACCATTGCAATTCCATAACGGTCTGCCATCTCAATTGACTCTTGATCTCTCACTGAGCCACCTGGTTGAATTACTGCAGTGACGCCTGCTTTTGCTGCTGCTTCCAGAGTATCTGCCATTGGAAAAAAGGCATCCGAAGCGAGACACGACCCTTTTGCTTTCTCACCAGCCTGAGCAATGGCAATTTGTGCCGCACCAACTCGGTTGGTCTGACCTGGTCCAACCCCGATTGTTCCAAAATCTTTGGTCAGCAGAATCGCATTTGACTTGACATACTTGACCACTTTCCAACCAAAAGCCAACTCGGCTAGTTCTGCTTGGGTTGGTTGACGCTTGGTCACTACCCTCAGCTCAGCTGGATTTAAATCGGCAATATCCAACTCCTGTACCAGTAAGCCACCAGCTACTTTTTTGAAATCAACGCCTGCTACCGGTTTGACCGCACCTAATTCCGGAATGGTCAAGAGACGTAAATTCTTCTTGCGTGCCAAGAGATCAAAAGCATCCCCCGCAAATTTGGGGGCAATAATAATCTCTAAAAAGAGTTCACTCATTGCCTGAGCGGTTTGCAGATCAACCTCACGGTTTAAAGCAATAATTCCACCATAGATTGAGACCGGATCACTTTGATAGGCTTTCTGATAAGCCTCATAAATATTCTCGCCCAATCCGACGCCACAAGGATTAGCATGTTTGACTGCCACCACTGCTGGCTCTGCAAACTCTTTCACCAATTCTAGGGCAGCATTACCATCATTAATATTATTAAAAGAGAGTTCTTTCCCATGTAGCTGTTCTGCCGCTGCAATTGTTGCCGCAGGGGGATTGAGTTCTTGATAGAAGACTGCTTTTTGGTGTGGGTTTTCACCATAACGTAAGGCTTGTTTCTTTTGAAAGATTGGTTGATACAACTCAGGAAAATCAGCCACATCGGCTTGATATTGTTTGGTTAAGTAATTAGTGATCATCGCATCATAAAGCGAGGTAGTGCGATAAACCTGTACCGCACACTGACGACGAAATTCCAGTGTAGTCTCACCTTGATGTGCTTGCATCTCAGAGATCAAACGCGGATAATCGGCTGGATCGACCACTACCGTCACTGACTGATGGTTCTTCGCCGCCGAACGTAACATTGAAGGACCACCAATATCAATATTCTCAATTGCTTCTTCCAAAGTTACCCCTGGTTTGGCGATGGTTGCCGCAAAGGGGTAAAGATTTACCACCACCAGATCAATTGGTTTGATTCCGTTGGCTGCAATCTGTTCCAGATGGGCTGGATTTTCACGTACCGCCAGCAGTCCGCCATGAATGGCTGGATGTAGTGTTTTCACGCGACCATCCATAATCTCCGGAAAATTAGTTACTTCTGAAATATAGGTCACTGGTAGTCCTGCGGCTTGAATTGCTTGATAAGTACCACCAGTCGAAATAATCTCCACTTCCGAGGCTACTAAAAATTTTATCAATTCAATTAGTCCAGCTTTATCAGAAACACTAACTAAAGCTCGTTTAATCTTGCCCATCGATATTCCCCCTTGTTCTCTAATCCTTTTTGCTTAAGACGCGCATTCCCTCGATCTCAAATTGCTCTCCTAAGACTAATTTCACTGCTTGAGGATAGATCTGATGCTCTACTTGCAATACTTTAGCTGCTAAACTTTCCGAGGTATCCTCATCCGCTACTGCAACTATTCCTTGAGTCACAATTGGTCCGACATCCGTTTCTGCGGTTACAAAATGCACTGTCGCTCCAGAAAATTTTGCCCCCGAAGATATCACTGCCTCATGTACATGATGCCCATACATCCCTTTGCCACCAAAAGCAGGTAAGAGTGCGGGATGAATGTTTACCATTCGGTTTGGATAAGCCTCAACCAAAACTCGATCAATAATTCTCATAAATCCCGCCATACAGACCAGCTCAACCTGATATTCTTGACAGACTGCTAAGAGTGCTTTAGAAAACTCCACCACATCAGGATAATCACGATGGTTAACCACCACTGTCGGAATCTGATGCCTCATCGCGCGTTCCAATGCATAGACTCCAGGCTTGTTGCTGATTACCACTACAATCTCACCTGGAATCTTACCCGCCTCAATTGCATCAATTAGAGCCTGCAGATTGCTGCCGCCTCCCGAGACCAGTACTCCAATACGCTTTAACACAATATGCCTCCTAGATCAATGAAACTTCCCGATTACCAGAGACCACTTTACCAATCTGATAGACCTCTGGCAGAACAGTCTTAATTAATTCATAATTTTCAGGGGCACAAACAATTACCATTCCAATGCCCATATTAAAGACGCGATACGCTTCGGCATCTGAAACCTCACCCATTTTTTGCAGAAATTTAAAGATTGGTAAAATCGGCCAAGAACCACGCTCAATTTGAATTCCACAGTTCTCTGGTAAAATTCGTGGCAGATTATCAATAAAGCCCCCGCCCGTAATATGTGCCAACCCTTTAACCAACTTTTTCGAGATTAACGGATAGACCTCATTAAAATAAGAACGATGGGGTCGAAGCAGCTCTAGTCCAATGGTCTCAGTAAACTCATCGACATGATCTTCAGCTCGTAAACCCAATTTGTCAAAACAGATCTTGCGTGCCAAGGAATAACCATTCGTATGCAAGCCAGAAGAAGCCAGACCCAAGACCAGATCACCTGGGCAAATCTCCGCTCCAGTAATCAGCTTATCCTTCTCTACCACTCCAACTACCGTTCCCACTAGATCAAACTCGCCCGGGGTATAAATTCCTGGCATCTCGGCAGTCTCTCCCCCGATTAAAACACAGACATTCTCCCGACAGCCACGCGCCAGACCAGAGACTACTGCTTCTGCCATCTCCGGTTCTAATTTCCCCGTTCCAAAATAGTCGAGGAAGAACAAGGGACGTGCCCCCTGCACCAAGATATCATTCACACAATGATTAACCAGATCGTAGCCGACGGTATCATATTTTTTCATCATAAAAGCTACTTTGAGCTTAGTACCAACACCATCAGTGCTCGAGACTAGGATTGGCTCTTGATAATCCTGCTTCGGGAAGGCATATAGTCCACCAAAACTACCCAATTCTCCCAAGACGCAAGAATTATAAGTGCCACGCACCAAGCCTTTGATCCGCTTTACCGTCTCATTCCCGGCATCAATATTCACACCGGCTTCTTTATATAAATCCACCTGCTTCACTCCTCTAATAAATGTTTATTACGAAGTCCCTCTCCGGGAATTCGCACTGGATAACAACCATTAAAACAGGCAACACAGAGCTGACTTTGTGGTGCTACTGCTGCCATCAATCCTTCGAGACTCAAATAAGTTAAGCTGTCCGCTCCAATATACTTACGAATCTCTTCCACTTGATGTGCCGAGGCAATCAACTCTTTACGTACTGAGGTATCAATTCCATAATAACAAGGGTAAGTAATCGGTGGGGCACTAATGCACATATGCACTTCTTTCGCACCAGCCTCTCGCAAGAGACGAATGATCTTACCACTCGTTGTCCCCCGTACAATGGTATCATCAATAATTACTACCCGTTTACCCTTCAAGACACTCTCAACTGGATTAAGCTTAATCCGTACTCCCAGGTCACGCTGATTTTGATTTGGTTGAATAAAAGTTCGTCCTACATAAGGGTTTTTAATTAAACCAATATCATAAGGAATTCCTGAAGCTTCCGAGAAACCAATTGCAGTCGAGACGCCCGTATCTGGCACTGGAATCACCACATCCGCAGTTCCTTGAAACTGTTCTGCCAATTGATGCCCCATTTTCTTACGTGCTTGATGAACATTTAAGCCGTCAATATTGCTATCTGGACGTGCAAAATAGATATACTCAAAGACGCAGAGTGCACGTTGTTCTACCTGTGGAAGCTGGTAACTCTGGAGCCCATCCTGATCAATCACCACCAGCTCTCCAGGATTAATATCTCTAATAAAACGTGCTCCAATACTTGAAAAAGCACAACTTTCTGAAGCTAAGACATACGCATCATCTAATTTTCCCAAACAAAGCGGGCGGAATCCATGCGGATCACGCAAACCGCACAAAGTATCCTTGGTCATGATCACCAAGGCAAATGATCCAGTGAGCATCGCGGCAGCTTGCAAAATTGCTTCCGAAAGAGTCTCTTTACTATGACGCGCAATCAGATTAATAATTACTTCGGTATCAGTGGTTGTTTGAAAGACTGAACCAGCTTCTTCTAAACTCTCCCGCAGCTCCTCGGTATTCGTCAGATTACCATTATGAGCGACACTGATCATGCCTTTCGAACATCTGGCGACTAATGGTTGCGCATTTGCCAGCAAACTTGAGCCGGTAGTCGAATAACGCACATGACCGATACTCATTCGTCCCGCTAAACCATCCAATAATTCGTGATTAAACACATTGGAAACCAAACCCATTCCCTTGTGAAAAGAAATTCGCTGCCCGTCAGAGACTACAATTCCCGCGCTTTCCTGACCACGATGTTGCAAGGCATACAGCCCAAGATAGGCAAGCTCAGCTGATTTAAAATCAGCTTGATTGCTGTATACCCCAACAATGCCACAGGCTTCCTCGGGTCGCTCTAGAAAGACTAAATCCTCTCGCATCATTTTTCTCCAATTTTTATGAATTTTTCTTGAAAATTGTTGAAAAGTAACTACCACTTCCCAATCATAAAATCCTTCACCTCGGAATTTTTTGATTTGGAGTGTTCATAACTTTTCAGCCAATTTAAAAATTGTTGAAGAGTAACTACCACTAATTAATTTCAAAAACACTTTACTTCGTGATTTTTAAAATTAAAGTGTTCGTAACTTTTCAGCCAATTTCAAAATTGTTGAAGAGTAACTACCACTTCCCAATCATAAAATCCTTCACCTCGGAATTTTTTGATTTGGAGTGTTCGTAACTTCAGCCAATTTCAAATAATCTGCGTTTCCACATCTCACAGACTGCTTCGGTCTTCTCTACTGCCCAACCGATATATTTTTCAGGATTCTCCAAGACCTCTCGTTGTTTCGGGGTGAGACGATTCCAATAGCCAAAAAGCTCCGTCTTGGTAACCAAGAGTTCACGCAGGGTCTTGCCGGTCTGTTGGGCTTCCAAAGTTAACATGCGAATTGCTTCATGTGCATTGGGATGTCCCAGAGATGCCAAAAGAATATAAAGGGGCTCAGCGATCACCATCTCTTTAGTGGAATTAAAATTACGCTGCATACGCTCTTGATCTACTACCAATCGTTTCATTACTTTAATCAAGCGATCAACTGCTGCCACAAATCCCACCACTATTTCCGGTACAAAACGCCCCGAAGCAGAATTAGTCAGATCGCGTTGGTGTTCGGAAATCTGATCCGCGTACATGGTAATCATACGGGGCATAAATTCTTTCCACATACTCTTCACATGCTCAAAATTCCAAGGATTACGTTTATGAGGCATGGTTGAGGAACCCACCTGATTTGCCTCAAAGACTTCGCCCACTTCACCAATCTCAGTACGTTGCAAATGACGAATATCATCTGCCAGATTGGCAATCACGCCAAAGGCAGAGACAATAGCATGCAGGTAATCTGTTAAATATTCGGCTTCCACAATCTGGGTCGAAAAATTAGACGGGGTAAGTCCCAATTCCCAAAGCACTTCCGCTTCAAACTCCATGGGATCTTCAAAAAAGAGGCTACTGGCATTATAGGCACCAACTGCACCCGCAATCTTCCCACGAAGATTTTTGGCAGTTTCACGCACTACCTCAATTCTCCCCCCAAAACGACTCACATACTCCGCCATTGCAAAACCAAAAGTGATTGGTACTGCGTGTTGTCCATGGGTTCGTCCCACCTGAATCGTCTCTTTTTCACGTAGCGCAATCTGGATTAACAGTGCTTCCAGCTCCAGCAGCTTCGGCAGTACGACCTGCTCAGTTGCTTCCTTAAAACGCATTGCGGTGGCTGAATCCATAATATCAACCGAAGTTGTTGTCAAATGAACGAATGGTTTGGCGGCATCACTGACCCGACTTTGAATACAATTAACCAGCGCGCGGATATTATGCTTGGTAATCTCTTCTTCTAAATAGACCTCATCTGGTTCAACCTCATTACAAGCACGTTCGATCTACGCAGCAATCTCGACGGTACAGATGCCACGTTTAGCTAAA
>JBFYZC010000358.1:0-5737 GCA_041309705.1 Bacillota bacterium
TCCAATCCAACGTAGTCACTCAAGACTTAGGCTAGTCAACTAGAGCTTTGAAATATTTCTATTTTAAGCTCCCACTTCTATAAGTGGGGGTTAGTTGACTCACCTGCTTGTACATCTTGATTTCAAATTTTCACACGAAGATTATTGCTTATATTTTATCACAGATACACCAATTCTCGCAAGCAGATCATGACTGCAGAAACGCACGGCAGTGCGTCTCTAGCCGTGCGTCTCTAAATTCCAAATTCTCCAGTATCAATCCATTCACTCTTCACAATGCTCCACCAATCAACTGCGAGCCCCTTCAAGACATACTCATAAGGTAACCAGCCATAACCTGCCTCACCCCAGCCAGTTCCCCATGAATTGCGAATCAACAGTGCGCCGGTGGTTTTTTTGCCACCTTTCAATGTATTTGTAATCTCTAACTGATCATCATAACCAACTGCAACAATGGCATGACCGCCAACTGCTTTTTCTTTCAGTGCCGGAAAGGGAATCTTCCCGGTTGTATTGGCTTGCGTAATCGAATTATAAACTGTAAAGCCAAACATAATTGGCAAACCATTCTCTAAGTTGATTTTAATCTGATTTAATAATTTAAGTGGCTCGATTTCTGGTGGATCAATGCGATAATAATTTAAGGTACGATAATTATCTCCAAAAGCATAACAAAAAACAGATGGTTCAGTCTCGAAATCCTCCACCTTATAAGGGAAAAATTTTTCTGGCGGAGCACCAAAAAGTACCAATGCCCCCATTGTGGCACGCATACTTGCTCCCGTATCTCCGGTCAAGCCCATCAAATTACGGGTGACTTTGTAAATGAAAAGTCGTGACGCATCCAGATATTTATTAAAAGCACGTTGCTCAAAATATTCTATCAGAGCTGCTGCTGCATTCGCGGTACAGGAACCCAGCTGACCCTGATCCTCAATTGGGGAACACCATTCACGCAGATCAACTCGCGTAAGTTTCGCCTGTTCACTCTTTTTCAAATTCAGCTTCGCAAGTTCACTCACAATAGTCATCTCTGATAAAGTATAGTCACGAAAGTCAGGATAATCACGAATCCAGCCAAATTTCCGAGTAAGCATTCTAAATTTCCTCCTTTACTATAAAAAGAAGCTGACAGTTAATTGCTGCAGCTACTTTTGAAATCAATCTATGATAATGCCACAAAAAGTACTTAGTCAAATATTTCATGCAAGATATAGTGTCACGATGCATCAACGTGCAGTATATCTTGTGTGAAATGGTAATTTGACTTACTTTTTTGGGGTTTTATCATCTAGATATTTTCCAATAAAGATCTTCCGGAAAATATCTATTATAATTTAAACTACTTTATGTCTATTTTTATTATACCATATTTAAAAATATTTTTCTAGTTTTCGCAAAACAAAAAACGGGCTTAAAAACCCGTTTTCAAATTAACTATGCTTCACAAATCAGTTCGTATGAATCTTTGGCAATTAAAAGCTCCTCATCAGTAGGAACAATCATTACCGTAATCCGCGAACGAGGCTTGCTAATAATCGTTTCTTTACTACGTAAACCTTCATTTTTCTTTTGATCAAATTCAATTCCCAGATGGGTCAAGCGTTCACAGAGATCTTCACGTACTACCCAATCATTTTCACCAATTCCAGCCGTAAAGACCAGTACATCCAGACCACCTAACTCAGCATAATAGGCACCAATATATTTCACCAGACGATGAATGAACATTTCATAAACATCCTGTGCCCGTTCGTTGCCTTCTTCACGCGCTTTTTGAATGTCACGCATATCACTCATTCCAGTCATTCCAAGAAAGCCACTTTTCTTATTCATCAGATTATCAATCTCAGCGGGATTTAGTTTTAAAGCATTTTGTAAAAAAGGCACAATCGCAGGATCAATATCACCACAACGAGTTCCCATAATCAAACCTTCTAATGGTGTAAAACCCATCGAGGTATCTTGACATTTACCATCTTTTAATGCGGCAATACTGCTCCCATTTCCCAAATGAACCGTAACCATTTTTAACTTAGAAAGATTCTTACCTAAAATTTGAGCAGCTCTTTGTGAAACATAACGGTGGGATGTACCATGAAAACCATAGCGACGTACACCATATTTTTCATAATATTCATAGGGTAAGGCATAAAGGTATGAACTACGTGGCATAGTTTGATGAAAAGCGGTATCAAAAACAGCAATTTGAGGTGTAGTTGGCATCAACTCTTGGCAGGCTTTGATTCCCATAATATTGGCTGGCATATGTAATGGTCCCAAATCTTTTAAACTTTCAATTTTTGCCATTTCTTCTTCGCCAACCACAATCGCTTGAGCGTAAATCTCTCCACCATGCAAAACACGATGTCCTACTGCTTTAATCTCTTCTAATGATTTAATCACACCTGTTTCGGGATTAGTTAGATAGGTAAAGACCGCCTTTAACGCTTCGTTATGGTTGTTGACTTTTTGTTCAAACTTCACCTTCGCACCATCTTTAACATTATGGCTGATTACGGCATTTCCGTTTGAACTACCAATCCGTTCTACCAATCCTGCTGCCAAAACCTCTTCGGTTTGCATCTGATACAACTTGTACTTTAACGAAGAACTACCACTGTTCAAAACTAAAATAAGCAAAAGCATTGCCTCCCAACAATAAGAAATTTATAGTAAATTTGTAACATTAATACAGTTGGTAACAAAAAAATCCTATCAATTTTCATGAGCCACTTGACTATAAAATCTGTACACATATATTATAGACAGGTTAAAGAATTATTGCAACCTTGTTTACAAAGATATAATATTACAAAATTGTATCCGCAGATCTTTTGAAAAATATATAGACCAGATCTTTAGATCTGGTCATATAAAAACCTAAACTTACTACTCAATTTTAGTATTTAATTTGAAGACTTCACACTGGTGACACATCTGTCGTTTTTCGCTCACACTGCCATTATCTAAACCTTCATGGCAAAGCGTATTCGGAATCAACCAGCATTTTTCTTCCTGATTTTGATAAGCGGGACAATTTACAAAATTACAATCCATAATTCTCCAGCAACGTTGAAAATTTGCTTTTACTTTAAAGCGACCCACCATAGCAGTCAAATGATCTGCCATCTCCACCAATCGTTCTGATGAAGTGGCTAAACTCTCCATATTGGAACGCTGTACTTCCGTTGCCGCAGCAGTTTGATTGGCACCATTCACATTTTGTTTCGAAATATCTGCCACCAACTGCATGGTACTAGTCATCTCTTCACTACTGGCTGCCTGTTCTTCAGATGCTGCCGCGATTTCGTGAATCGTATTCACTGTTTGCGTGACCGCCTCAGTAATATCACTAAAAGCATCTTTGGCCGAAATCGCTAGTCTGGTTCCTTCATCAACCACTTTTGTCCCAATCTCCATTGCCGTTACTGCATCTTTAGTCTCATTTTGAATTTCATTAATCATATCTACGATCTGAATTGCCGATTTGGTAGATTGTTCAGCCAGTGCTCGCACTTCATCCGCAACTACCGAGAATCCCCGACCATGCTCACCAGCACGCGCTGCCTCGATAGCAGCATTTAAGGCTAGCAAATTCGTTTGACGCGAGATACCACGCATCACATCAACAATCTTTCCAATTTCTAACGAACGCATTCCTAAGCGTCTAACCACTCCCGCAGAACTGTCCACTGTCTCTTTCAAATGCTTAATCTTCTCATGTACTTCGGTAATTACGCTCTCACCACTTTTAGCAAGCTGCGAAGCTTTAGAAGAATAATTAGCTGCTTTTTGAGCCTCTGCCGCTACTTGTTGTGCAGTTTCTGCCATCTGCTGTGAAGCGATCACCGAAAGCTGTACATTCTCAAATTGCTCACTGGTTGCTTTTGACATCTGTTTCATAGTGTCAGTAATTGCTTCAGTAGTTTGATTAGCTTGTTTAGCGTTGGATGACATTTCACCAGCTGCTAAAGCCAATTGCTCTGCTGCATTTAAATTTTCTTGCAAAACATTACGCAAATTATATAACATTTCATTATAGGACTCACCCAAGATATGAAACTCATCGTTAGATGAGATATTCATACTCTGACTCAGATCATTATCAGCTAATTTTGAAGTGAAATTAACAATCTGACGAATTGGCATTAAAATCGTTCGATCTACTAAAAAATTACCAAAAAAAATAAAACCAATAAAAAGTATTGCTGCTACAACTAATTTTACCATCAGATTCTCAATTGGTACAAAACTAAGTGCCAGTGTGAACAAGAATACTACTGGAATAATTAAAAATACAATCTTAGCCTTTACGCTGGAAAATAAATCCAATTACTTTCCCTCCTCTGATCAAATCTATCATTATCTTGTTTAGTTTAGCATCAAAAAATAAAAACTATAATACTAAAAAGGCAACTAAACCACTACTGTTTTTCGACACTATATAACTTTCTCCTGCAAGCCTCCTTATTTAATATAATAACATTTTCACATAAGTACTTGACAATCATCTATATATTTTCCAATAAAGATCTTTTATTTTAACGAGTAAAAATATCCAGCGTACTAAGGATTTTTTATGAAGCTAAAATGAATTAGATCTTTTGGAAAATATATATATGTTGAACTAAAAATATCAATCAGTTCAACATATTAACATCAGTCAACCATTTACTCTCTCCATATATATCGACTAAAATTTAAAAAAAAATAGGGCTTTTGCCCTAAATTTTTGCAATTACCTCTACCAATATCAGGATTACTGCGAATAAAATTGATAAAGTAGTGGTTACTCGATCTAAAAGTTTTTCAAATCCTTTATTTTTAGAGAAAAACATTTGACCACCAGAACCAATCGCACCTAAACCTTCGCCTTTACTAGGTTGTAAAGTAATAATTGCTATTAATACTACCGCAACTATCATTAAGATAATCTGTAAAAATAGTTTCACACTGACACCTCCATATTAGCCATATAATCACAGACAATTTTAATTTTAACATATCATCCCTGAATCCACAAGTATTTCTCAAATAGTTTAAAATTTTTATTTTTGCACGATATAAATGGTAGAGATGATAATTATCTATCTCTACCATTACTTGATAAACTATCTTTTCACATTATAGAAAGCATCTTTTCCTGCAAAGATTGCTTGATCACACAAATTATCTTCAATTCTAAGCAACTGATTATACTTTGCTACACGATCGGTTCGCGAAGGAGCACCAGTTTTGATCTGTCCTGCATTAGTAGCCACGACAATGTCCGCAATGGTTACGTCCTCAGTCTCACCAGAACGATGTGAGATAATCGCAGTATAGCCAGCTTTTTTTGCCATCTCAATTGCATCCAAAGTTTCAGTAAGGGTTCCGATCTGATTAACTTTAATTAAGATTGAATTTCCTACGCCCAAAGAGATTCCTCTGCTTAAACGTTCGGTATTAGTAACAAAGAGATCATCCCCGACTAACTGTACTTTTTTACCGATACGTTCGGTAAGCAGCTTCCAACCTTCCCAATCCTCTTCTGCCATACCATCTTCAATTGAGATAATCGGATATTTGTTAGCTAAATCTTCCCAGAAATCAACCATTTCGGCTGAGGTCTTCATAATATCTGATTTCCAGAAGTAGTACTTACCTTCTTGACCCTTCTCTTTAGCAGCTTCCCAAAGTTCGGTGGAGGCTGGATCCATTGCAATCATTACCTCTTCGCCAGGTTTGAACCCTG
>JBFYZC010000359.1:0-5193 GCA_041309705.1 Bacillota bacterium
GACAATCATTCCCCAAACTGCGCTGTTTTTCCAGCCAAACCGTTAATGGTCTTTGCTGCGCTGGGATAACCATTAACTTCTCCCATGGTTCAATCTCGGCTAATGCACCCAGATACTTCGCGAGCTTGATTGCAGCAATCACCTGTCCATCCAAGACTGGTCGGGTTCGGTAAACTGCAATCATTGAAGTCTCCGCCACCATTCCATTACGCTCCGCATACCGCCCTGGCACTGGTATCCAGACCGGATGCCAATCTGCTTTTTTCTCGGTTAACCTTGCTTGAGTTAGTTGATAAAAAATCGGACGCATTCCACCCAATAAAGCTACCTTACCCTCGAAAAAATTCCCCAGTAGATTAACATCTCCCAGCGGTAGTGCTTTTTTCTCCTTTACTAAATTATCCAGCCAGACTCCAGCAATTTCAGAAGGTTTTTCACTGGTACTACAACCCACCGCTCCCGCAACACTCGCCGTTAATTCTGGCAGAATTCCCGGTTGACCTAAATTTCCTCCCAAAATAAACTGTTCTGAAGAAAGTTTTTCACTTGCTGCCTCTAAATCTTGCCAACTCCAGCCTTGTGTTTGAATTTTATTAATCGAAAGCCCTAACTCAGTTAATAATTTATTGTTCCCCAGCCACCAGCCAACCCCAAGCCAACGGGGCAGCATACATTGAATCCCACTTATTGAAGCAAGTTCACGCGCTGCTAACAGATAGCTCTGCTGCTCTGTCTCACTCAGATATGGTCCAATTGGCACTTGATAACGATAATTAAACTCAGGGCGATCAAAGGCAGAACAGTAAAGATCTGGCGGCGTCCCTTTCTCTAATGCCTCCTGCAGTTTAACTGCAGCATCTGCCAAATTCAAAAAATTAATTTCCACTTTAATCTGCGGGTTAGCTTTAGTAAACTTTTCAACCACCGCTGTTAAATAATCACGATAACTAAGCTCATTAACTTGTATTGGCAGATCATACTCCCAAAGACGCAGATGATAGATCTCCCCCTCTTTCAATTCCGTCTTAGGATTTACTGGTACCAAATGTTCTCCAATCTTTACCTTAGGCAGAAAGAGATTCCACAAAAAAGTTCCCCCGACTCCGAGTAAAATCAGGCTCAAAACAATCATCACTAATCTTCTAATTTGCAACTCTTAATCACCTCTCTTTCACTAATCAACGCAATCCCAATAGATACTGCTCACTCAATTTCACCTTACCATCTATCGGCAACCCATAAAAATTTTGTAGTTGCAGCACTGCCGTTTCCATTCCTTCTCCAAAACGACCATCCAGATCGCCGGGGTTAAAGCCATGCTCACGCAGGCTTAACTGCACCAATTGCAGATCCTCGCCCGAACTCTTCCGTTGATACTCACGTCGCATCGATAATTGTTTAAAACTTCCGATGATATGCACCGGAGTTCCGATTTCGACTATTTTATAAAGTTCACAGACATCACGATTAAACATGCGAATACAACCATGACTGGCACGACGCCCAATCGAACTCGGATCATTCGTACCATGGATTCCATAGCGCCCCCAAGGCACATTCAAACCCATCCAGCGCGCTCCAAATCCCGAGCCCCAGTTAACCCCCTTGTCAACCACATGCCACTCGCCTACTGGACTAGGGGTTTTCGATTTACCACTCGCGATGACATAACTCTTCACCTTCACTCCGTTTTGATAGAAAGTCAAGCGAGACGCATTTAGCTCAACAATAATCAGATCACTATTCCCTTTATTAAAATCCGTCTCCACCGGAATCTCTTCTTCCAAAAGATACTCCATCCCCTCAATCGAGATAATATGCTGTTTCTGCTGAGGTAATTCATTTCCCCAGACCAGATTAGTATTTATAATGATCCAAGCAAGCAGTAACAGCAATTTCGTTATTCGCATTTTCATGCTATCCCTCCTTATCATACGCACAATAATTCTATGAAAAAGAAGACCTGCAATATGTGTTTTTAATAAAAATAGAAGCCGCAAAATTTTGCGACTTCAGTTTCAACTATTGTTTAGCAGGAATATAAAGTATCTGACCGGGATAGATAGTATATGGTGATGAAATTTTATTACAACACGCTATTTCCTGCCAGGTTACTCCTTGATATTTTGTGGCAATACTCCACAAACTCTCACCCGCAACTACCGTATGATATGGGCAAGGAATACATAGTACTTGACCTGGATAGATAGTATATGGTGGTAGAATTTGATTACAATATGCGATTCGTTCCCAGCTAACTCCCGGATATTTCTGCGCAATTGTATAGATACTATCACCTGCAACCACCGTATAATCACCTTGTTTCGGACAGATACAGCGATTCGATGGTGATGGCACTATTTGCGGAATACAAAGCACTTGACCTGGGTAGATGGTATATGGTGCTACAATCTGATTACAACGTGCTATCTCCTGCCAAGTAACTTGCGGATATTTCTGCGCAATACTCCAGAGACTATCTCCTGAGACTACCGTATAATCAGCTTGTTTCGGGCAGATACAGCGATTCGTTGGCACTGGTTGTGGAATACAAAGAACTTGACCTGGGTAGATGGTATATGGTGCTACAATCTGATTACAACGCGCTATCTCCTGCCAGGTAACTCCGGGATATTTTTGTGCAATACTCCAGAGACTATCTCCTGAGACTACCGTATAATCAGCTTGTTTCGGGCAGATACAGCGATATGGTGGTACTTGTTGACCTGCTGGATAAGGAATACACAGCACCTGACCAAGATAGATGGTGTATGGTGACACAATCTGATTACAACGTGCTATCTCCTGCCAGGTAACTTGCGGATATTTTTGCGCAATACTCCAGAGACTATCTCCCGAGACTACAGTATAATCTGCTTGTTTCGCACAGATACAGCGATACGGTGGCACTTGAAGATTTTCTACCGGCATCTCTTCTGGATTTACTCCAAAATAATCTTGGCATTGACAATCACACATCTTTAATTCCTCCATAATTTAAACTTGAGAGACTAAAACTCACTTTCAAAAAAGCTAAAAAGTTCATTAACGCTCCTCAAAATTATGATATTCACCCCTAGGAAAATTGTCCTTATGCCAAAAGCATCTTTGCCCTACCAAGCAGACCTGGCGATCTGTGCTTACAAAATACATTTCAGATGTTACATTATACTTTTTTCATGTTGCATTATATATTTAGGATGTTACATTATACATTTTCCATCTTACATTATACTTTTTATGTATTGCATTATACATTTTATATGTTGCAATATACATTTTTCGCATTGTAAGATTAATTTCCGTAATTACTTAATGGTTTTTTCTGGTTACAATATGTTTTTTCGCCATTGCAATATGTTTTTTCCGCATTACAATCTTATTTTTTACACTTGTTTGATCGTTTTTATCGAACATTTTTTACTTTTTGGGTGACGTTTGAAGATTATCAACTGACTTTTTATCATTTTTAAATGATCTCTGATTCTTTTTTGAGAAGATTCTCTAAAATCTCCCCGATGTTTTTAGATTTTTCAAAAGAAAAATTCCAAACTTTTGCCATCAATTGTATGAAAAAAGCGATACCTTTACAGATATCGCTCAATTGCTTCGGCTACGCCATCGTCTTCATGCTCCGCAACCACCAGATTCGCGCATTGCTTCACCTCGGGATCGGCATTCCCGATTGCCACTCCGACTCCTGCCCACTCGATCATCGCCAGATCATTCGGGGCATCCCCGATTGCCATCACTTCAGCTGGTGCGATTCCCCAAAGCTTGGTCAGTTCCGCTAAGGATCTTCCTTTGGAGACACCCGGGGCTAAGATCTCCAGAAAGATTGGCTTGGACTTTACCAGATTCAATTGCTCCCCCAACTCTCGCGTTAGCTCAAGTTTCAACCAATCAACTCTCTCGGGTTCACCAATCGCCAAGATTTTGTGAGGCAAATTCTCCAGATACTTAGTAATATCGCCCACCGGATGCGGAGTCACCCGTGAGATTTTCGCGTAATTCTCTCCCCAACTGGTCAGCTGCTCCATATAAAGAGTATCATTTAGATAAAAATTCAGATGAATTCCTGCCTGACGGGCAATCTCTAGTACTCGTAAACTCGCTTCTCGTGGCACTGGTTGATGATATAAGTCTTTCCCGGAATTAGTCTCACGAATCAACGCCCCATTATAGGAGATCAAGGGGAGATCCATTCCCAAACTCTGTGCATAAGGCTGCATCGAACGAAACATTCTCCCTGAAGCGAGCAGGACTTTGATCCCTTTAGCCGCCGCCGCTTTAATCGCCGCTTGATTACGCGCCGAGATTGTCAGATCCTTACGTAATAAGGTATCGTCTAAATCAATTGCTATACAACGAATCATACTCATGTTGCACTCTCCATATTATAAAATTTTTGGCAATCAAACTCTATTTCAACTGCTCCAACTGTTCTTTAATGCTCTCTGCCATCTTCTCATTAATTCCGGGCAGTTTAACTAGCTCCGCAACTTCGGCGGCACGAATCTTTTTTACTGATCCAAAATGTTTTAGTAAGAGTTGCTTCCGCTTGGGTCCAATTCCTTTCAGCTCATCCAGTGCCGATTTAATCGTATTTTTATCCCGCAGACTTTTGTGATAAGTGATCGCGAAACGATGCGCCTCATCCCGCACGCGTTGCAAGAGACGCAACCCACTCGAACGACGCTCCAGAATTATCGGCTCAGCTCGCTCAGGAAGATAGATCTCCTCCTCTTGTTTCGCCAGTCCAATCACTGGAATCTCAGTCAAACCAAGCTCGGTCAAGATCTCCACTACACTGGAGAGCTGACCTTTACCCCCATCAATCAATAATAGATCGGGGAATTTGGCAAACTTGCCAGTCTCATTTTCTGCCTCCGCGCGTTCCGCCAGTCCTTTGGTAAACCGTCGCCGTAGTGCCTCTTGCAGCATTGCAAAATCATTCGGCCCTTCGACGGTACGAATCTTAAACCGACGGTACTCACTCCCATTTGGTTTGCCACCCTCGAAGACCACCATCGAGGCGACTGCTTCCTGACCTTGGGTATTTGAGATGTCAAACCCTTCAATTCGCAAAGGCAATTTGGGCAGCTGTAATTCTTGTTGTAGATTAGTAAGGCTCTCTTGCACCAACTCTGCTTCCTGAGCCTCTCTGGTACGTTCCTGTTTTAATAAGATCTC
>JBFYZC010000360.1:0-14734 GCA_041309705.1 Bacillota bacterium
CCGAACCGAGTGCCAGAATGCTTTTGACTAGCGAACCTTTGTTGATGGGTAAAGATGAGCAACAGATCGAGCTTTTCTTGGGAGCTGGTTTTAAATGTGTTAATGGCAACATTGGTTTGAAAGATAGTCTTAAAGTGAAAACTGCTGTTGGCGCAAGGAAAGCGCTTAATGTGGTTGAAGCAATTCCTAAAACCGATGATAACAGCTGTTGGATTGCGTTACATTGTTCGGAACCGGCAGATGAAAGCATGGTTAAGGATTATCTGAAAATTAAACCGCGTATCCCTTTCCGAGTGGAAATGGAAGGCGAATATATTCTGATTAAGAGTGAAAAGTTTAAGTCAGGTGATAATTATACGGTTGAAGTGAGGGCTGGTTTGCCATCTCTGAATGGGTTTCCGCTGAAACGTGATTTTAAAGCGGGAGTTTTCTTTGGTGATCTGGAACCAAGTCTGAAGTTTAATTCTCCAGGGCGTTATTTGTCCAGTAAAGGTTATTTGAATTTAGGCTTGGAAACGGTGAATATTGATCGAGTAAATATTGAGATCAGTCAGATTTTTGCTAATAATCTGGTTTCATACCTTAATAATAATGTTTATGATGAATGGTATAGTAGTGATGTTTCCAAAGTAGGTCGGGTGGTAAAATCGGAGATTATCAATGTGGATAATCGTAAGAATGAGACCAGTACTTTGCCGATTAATCTGGGAGAGTATCTCAAAGATTTTCGTGGGATCTTTCAGGTGGTTGCTTACGATGAAGATAATCGCTGGCGTCAGGATTCGAAGTATGTTGTCATTACCGATTTGGGAATCGTCACCAAAATGGGCAAAAATGAGCTGATGGTCTGGGTGAATTCCTTAGAATCTCTGCAGGCAAAGGCGAATGTTAAAGTAAGTTTAATCAGTAAAAATAATCAGGTCTTAGCAACCGCGACGACTGATGCCCAAGGAATTGCACGTTTTAATGGGATACAGAAGAGTGCTGATGGTTTTGAATCATTCATCGTACTTGCCGAAGAGGGTGAGGATTTTGCCTTTGTGCATTTGGAGAGCAGCCTGATTTCGCTCGCGGATTTCGAGGTGCGTGGTCGTGAGCATCTTGATAATGGTTATGAAGCTTTCCTTTATTTTGATCGTGATATCTTTCGCCCTGGTGATAATGGTAATTTGGTTGCTTTGGTACGTGGTCCAAACGGGATAGTTCCCCCAGAATTTCCAGTCAAATTGGAGTTGCGTGCTCCGGATGGTCAGATCTTCCGTGAGTTTAAATCGAGTACTGCCGAGCGTGGTGCCTGTGAATTTGCGTTGGCAATTCCAGATTATGCTCAAACCGGCAGATATACTGCGAATCTTTATGTTGCGGAACAGGTAATCGGGAGCAGTGCCTTTAGTGTGGAAGATTTTATGCCCGAGCGGATTAAAGTGACTACCAAGACTGATAAAACAGCTTATGTTGCTGGAGAAAGTGCCGAGATTAAGATTGAAGGGATGAATCTCTTTGGTCCACCAGCTGCCGGACGGCGTGCCGAATTGCGAGTGCAATTGGAAGCTGTTCCATTCACCGCAACAGGATTTGGTTCATATACTTTTGGTGATGCCAGTCGTGAGTTTAAGACCAAGGAAGAGGAATTGGGCGAAAGTAAGCTGGATGAGAATGGTCTGACCGAATACACTTATGATTTCCCGCGTGGCTATACTCCGGCTGCCAAATTGCAAGCAATCTTCCAGGCGACGGTAATCGAGGATGGTGGTCGTGCAGTTAGTAACTATAAGGTAGTTGATCTGCATCCTTATAACTGTTATATTGGCGTTAAACCACAGGCTGATTACTACTGTGAAGTTGGCAAGCCTTATCAATTGAAATATGTGGTGGTTGGTCAAGATGGTAAACCTTTGACCGATCCGGAGCTGAAGGTAGAGGTTTACCGAATTACCTGGAACTCAATCTATCGCAAGAATGAAGATGGTAAATTTGAGTATGCTTCAGTGGAGGAGAAAGAAAAAGTTTATCAAGGGGATCTGAGTGGTAAAAGTGGTGAACAGCTTTTTCAATACACTCCCAAAGATTATGGTGAATATCTGGTACAGTTTACTGAGCCGGATACTCAGAGTCGTGCTAGTTTGAGTTTTTATGCCAGCGGTTGGGGCTATTCACCCTGGGCAATGGCAGACCCTGATAAAATCCAATTAGACTTAGATAAAAAGTCTTATCGTGCGGGCGAAGAGGTTAAATTGCAGATTAAAGCTCCCTTTGCTGGTAAAGCTTTGATCACAATTGAGCGTGAGAAAGTCTATGAAACCAAGATTGTTGAGCTGAAAGAGAATACTGCTTTAGTAAGTCTGCCTATCAAAGCAGAGTATAAACCTAATGTCTATATCTCGGTGCATTTGATTCGTTCAATTAAATCTTTAGAGAAGAAAGCCCCAGTACGAGCATTTGGAGTTATTCCTTTGCAGGTCGATTCGACCGATCATCAAATGAAGTTAACAATGGACGTTCCTAAAGAGATTCGTCCGGAGCGAGAAGTAGAGATTGCTGTCAAAGCAACGGGCGGTTCGGGCAACACTTATCTGACTCTAGCAGCAGTTGATGAGGGAATCTGTCAGTTAACTAATTATAATGCACCTGAACCATTTGGTTTCTTCTATGGGAGACGCAGCTTGAATATTGCCAGTTATGATCTGTATGGGATGATCTTGCCTGAGGTAGAATCAGCTAAGGTCAAGAGTGCCCCAGGTGGTGATGCTGCATTAGATCGATTGCGTAAACAAAATTTAAATCCAACCTCGGCGCGGCGTGTTAAACCTGTCTCACTCTGGTCAGGCTTGGTGCAATTAGATGCTTCAGGTGAGGCAAAGATTAAATTTAAAGTACCACAGTTTAATGGAACATTGCGCTTGATGGCAGTATCCAGTTCGGGGAGTAATTTTGGCTCACTACAAAAGAAGCTTTTGGTACGTGATCCGATTGTGATCAATCCAACCTTTCCGAGATTTGTTGCTCCAGAAGATCAGTTTACCGTACCAGTAACCATTACTAATGCTACTAATAAAGATGGTGAGTTTGCGGTTAATCTGAAAGCAACCGGTCCGGTGATTTTAGAAGGTGAGAGCAGTCAAAAGTTGACGCTGAAGAAACAAGAGGAGAAAGTGGTTTATTTTCAACTGCGTGCAAAAAATACCTTGGGTCGGCTGAATTTTACAGTTGAAGCAGTTGGTAATGGAGAACGCTGTAAGGTTAGCGAGGAGTTGCCACTACGACCAGCAGCACCATTGAGTCAGGAGTATTTTACCGGTTCGATTAATGCCAGTCAACCACTTAATCTAGAGTTAAATAAAAAATGGCTTTCGGGAACTGGGAAGTATGTTCTGACCTTAGCTCCTTTCCCAGCAATGAAGTTTGCGGGAAGTCTTAAATATTTGCTCAGCTATCCGCATGGCTGTGTCGAACAGACAACTTCGAAAGTATTCCCCTTATTATACTTTGATGATCTTGCTAGGGCAACTAAGCATGAGGTTTTCAAAGGTGGAAATGCCGAATACTTTATTACTCAGGGAATTGAAAAATTAGAAGCTATGCAGTTACGTGATGGCAGTTTTGCTTATTGGCCTGGTGGTACAGAAAGCAGTGATTGGGGTTCGATCTATGCCTCGCATTTCTTGGTTGAGGCACGCAAAGCAGGCTATAATGTTTCGGAACGAGTTTATACGAAGTTGCTGGCAGCGTTGCGTAATATCTCAAAAAACAAAAATTCCTCTGCGGATCAGTTGCAATTGAAAGTTTACGCACTTTATGTCTTGAGTCTCGCAGGACAGCCAGAGTTAAGCACGATGTCTTATCTGAGACATGCAGCCTTGAATAAGTTAGAGGATTATTCACGGGCACAGCTGGCAGCCGCTTACTATTATGCAGGTGAACGTAAGACTGCGAAAAAGATTCTGCCAGTTACCTTCGGGGCAGCCCATCAAGTACGTGAAAGTGGTGGTAATTTTAACTCGGCAACACGAGCGGATGCAATTATCTTAAGTGCGTTAACTGACGTTGATCCTAACAATGCGGCAGTCTATAAATTAGTAAGTCGTCTTTCTAAGGAAGCAACGGAGATTGGTGCTTGGGGTACTACTCAGGAAAATGCGTTTGCACTGATGGCACTGGGTAAAACTTTGGCAAAACAGAGTGATGGTGATTATCAGGGCGAGGTCTTGGTTAATGGGACAAAATTGGCAAGTTTTGACCAGAGTAAAGAGCTGCGACTGGAAAGTCGTCGTTTGGGTGAAGGCAAGATCAGAGTTAAGCTAAATGGTAGTGGTCTTTGCTACTATTTCTTGGAAGCAAGCGGCATTCCTGAAAAAAATGAATTTAAAGCTTTTGATCAAGGAATTGCTGTCAGACGTGAATTCTTAGACCGTAATGGGAAAAAGTTGAATCCAAATCAGATTAAGCAAGGTGATCTGGTGGTGGTTGATTTAGCATTGACCCCCACTCAAGAATCTCTGGATAATTTGGCAGTAGTCGATATGTTGCCAGCTGGTTTGGAGATTGAGAATCCCAGAATTGCTTCCAGTGCCAGTTTGGCGTGGTTAAGCGAGGCAACTGTGAAACCTGATTATCTGGATATTCGTGATGACCGTTTGATCCTCTTCGTGAGTCTGAAAAAGAAAGAAACAGTACATTTTTACTATGCAGTACGTGCGGTGACTTGTGGTGAATTTCTGTTGCCGGCAGTGAAAGCGGAATGTATGTATGAACCAGAGATTGCTAGTTATACCGCGCCTGCAAAAATTATAATTAGGAATGATTAAATGTTATCAGTATTTAATAAATGGTTTAAAACACATCAAACAGGATTAATGCAAGCCGGGCTTCTTTTTGGAGGAGCCTGGCTTCTCTTAAAAATAATCTGCTCTCTGATACCTTTGCCGCAGACTGCAATATTTCGTCCCACGGCAACCTTGGTCTTTGATCATCGAGAAAAGTTGTTGCGGGCTTTTCAATCATCGGATGATAAGTGGCGGGTACGGACTTCTTTGACGCAGATCTCGCCTGCGCTGCAAAAAATGTTACTTGCTTATGAAGATCGTTGCTTTTATTGGCATTCTGGAGTGAACTGGTTTGCTTTTGGACGGGCAGCGCTACAGAATTTTCAAGCGAAGGAAGTAGTCTCGGGTGGTTCGACTTTAACGATGCAGATTGCACGAATGATCGAGCCCAAAGAGCGTAATTACCAGAGTAAACTCTGGGAAGTAGCACGTGCTTTGCAGTTGGAGATGGTCTTTGGTAAAAAGAAATTACTGGAGATTTATTTTAATATTGCTCCTTATGGTGGAAATGTTGAAGGAGTAGCCGCGGCTGCCTGGCTTTATTTCGGCAAAGAACCTGCACAACTTAGCTATGGAGAGGCGGCGTTGCTTGCGGCAATTCCTAACTCACCCGAGAGATTTCGTCCGGATCGTAATCCAAAACTGGCACGAAAAGCACGTGATTTAGTCTTAACTAGAGTTTGGAAACGTGGCTTAATTACACGCAGTGAATATTTAGCAGCTTTGCGAGAAGAAATTCCTCAGGCAAGAATCAAATTGCCTTTTAATGCACCACATTTTGCGCTAGAGTTAATCAGGCGTTATCCGAATGAATCACGTCTTTACAGTACTTTAGACCAACCAACCCAGCTGTTCTGCGAAGAATTACTCGGAGCTCATTTGCGGAAAATACGTCAAGAAGGAATTACGAATGGGGCGATTGTGGTAATTGATAATCAGCAACGGGAGTTGGTAGCGGCAGTTGGTTCTGGTGAATTTTTTAATAAAAGACTTAGTGGGCAGGTTAATGGTTATCTGGCACCGCGTTCGCCTGGTTCTGCTTTAAAACCATTTGTTTATGCTTTAGGAATCGAGCGTGGTTTGATCTCGCCACAATCATATCTGGAGGATGTGCCGGTTGAGTTTACCGGGGGCTATGCACCTGAAAATTTTGATCGTAATTTTAGTGGGATTGTTCCAGCACGTGAAGCTTTGGCAAAATCGTTAAATGTTCCGGCAATTATGCTACTCTCTAAACTGGGTGAACAAGGATTGTATCAACTGTTGCGTACTGCTAATTTTTCTACGGTTAAGGCAGTGGATCGCTATGGTCTCTCAATTGCTTTGGGAGGTTGTGAGGTTACTTTATTGGAGTTAACCTCTTTGTATTCAAGCTTTGCCAAAGGTGGTTCCTATGCTTTACCAAAGGTGTTACGTGATGAAGTAGCTCAGGTGCCATTGCAAATTTTTACGCCTGGAACCGCCTATATGATTACTGATATTTTAGAAGAAGTACGCCGCCCGGATCTCCCAGCCTGTTGGGAGTTCACCTCACTGCCGCGAGTGGCCTGGAAGACGGGTACTTCTTATGGACATCGTGATGCTTGGTCGATTGGGTATAACCCACGTTATACAATTGGAGTCTGGTGTGGTAATTTTAATGGTGATGGTAAACCAGGTCTGATTGGGGCAGAAATTGCTGCACCATTGCTTTTTGATCTGTTTAATCATTTAAATCGTCAGGGTAATGCAGGCTGGTTTGCTAAACCACGTGGTGTAGGAGTGCGTAAGGTCTGTGCTTTAAGTGGACATTTGCCAGGTAAAGCATGTACCTCTCTGGTTTCTGAGTATTATTTAACGGATCATTCTCCAGATGAAGAGTGCAAGTTGCATCAAGTAGTAAAATTGGATGCGAAGACGGGATATCGTTTGCCACCACATTATCTTTCGGGAACTCGGGCGACCACGGAACGAACTTATCTGCATTGGCCAGCGCGAGTGGCGGCGTGGCTAACGAATAACGGACAACCAATCGAAGAGTTACCAGCTTTGATTCCCGAATGGCAAGGATTGCTCTCTGGGCAGCCACCAGTGATTCATTCTCCAGCGGCCGATCATCAATACCAAATCCGTGAGGGAATCACCTCGGAATATCAGAAGATTGCTTTGGAGGCAGCAGCCTCTAATGAAGTACACCAGTTATATTGGTTTGTCGATGGAAAGCTATTTGGAATAGCGAAGCCAGGCGAACGGCTTTTTTATCCACCATTGCCTGGCACGCATCGGGTTGTCTGTCAAGATGATCAGGGACGAAGTTCGGTAGTGCAATTGGTAATTAATGAATGATTTCTGGTCTTTTGAAGGTCGTTGCCATAATGGTAGCGGCCTTTTTTACTTGCGCTTCAGTTACTAAAGGAGTTTCTCCTTGAAAGAGCAGGTTTTCCCGTCCGAGCTTTGACCATTTCGAGGCAGCCAGTTGATTAAAGGGGAGAATCTCTACTCGTTCTAACTGAGGAACATTATTAGCCAACTCTCCTAAGGCAGCTAATGCTGCAGGCTGATCAGTTAATTTTGGAATCAAGACATAGCGCAGCCAGACTGGAATCTTCAACTTGGCTAGACTCTGCCAGTTTTCAAGGGTCTGCTGGTAGCTCATCTGGGAGACTCTTTCTGGGGTTAAGGGATGTTTGATCGAGAAGATTACTAATTGACAGGCGGCAGCAACTTGCTGCAAAGTATCAGTCTTTCCCCAACCAGAAGTGTCTAGCGCAACCTGCCACCCTTCGGCATGTGCTTTTGCAGCTAACTCTAAAGCAAAGTCTGGCTGAGCAAGTGGTTCACCACCACTAAGAGTCAGCCCCGGCTGGTGGAGAAAGCTGCGGAAACGTTCTAGACGACGTAGTAACTCATCAACGGTAACACTTTCGCCAGTATGGTTTGCCCAGGAGTCGGGATTGTGACAGAAAATGCAGTGAACCGGGCAGCCTTGAAAGAAGACCACACAACGAGTGCCCGGACCATCTACGGTACTGTAACTTTGAATTGATTGAATCTGTCCATGGCGGCTACATTCTTTCATGTAGTGTCCTTTCAATCACCTCTAGTTGTTGTTCGCGATTGAGTTTAATAAAATGAACTGCATAACCGGAGACCCGGATTGTTAAATTTGGATAAAGCTCGGGATGCTCCATTGCGTCCAGCAGGGTTTCGCGACTATAAACATTGACGTTGATATGATGTCCATGACTGTCGAAGTAACCATCAATCAAGGAAGCGAGATTATCAATTCGACTCTCTGAATTATCGCCTAAAGCACGTGGGGTGATTGAGAAGGTATAAGAGATTCCATCACGACAGATATCATATGGTAATTTTGCCACTGAACGCATTGCTGCAATTACTCCATTGTTTTCCCGTCCGTGCATCGGATTCGCTCCAGGCGCAAAAGGTTTACCACCAGGTCGTCCATCTGGAGTTGCCCCAGTTTTTTTGCCATAGACCACATTTGAAGTGATCGTTAGGACAGAAAGGGTAGGAGTGGCATTGCGGTAAATCGGTTGCTGTGCGAGTGAATTATAGAAATGACGGACTATTCGTACTGCTAAGCCGTCAACGCGGTCATCATCATTACCATAGCAGGGATAATTCTGTTCAATCTCAAAGTTAGTGGCAATGCCCTGTTCATCACGGATTACTTTAACTTTTTGATAGCGAATCGCACTTAAGGAGTCAGCCACTACAGAGAGACCAGCAACTCCAAATGCCATATGCCGCTTCGGATTAGAGTTGATTAGTGCCATCTGTACTCGTTCGTAATTATAGCGATCATGCATAAAATGAATACAATTCATGGTACGACTGTATAAGACTGAGAGCCAGGTTAAAACTTGTTTGTAGTTGCGCCAGACCGTTTCCCAATCAAGATAATCGCCTTCTAATTCTGGAATTTCCAGAATGGATTCGCCAGTGAGCTCATCTTTACCACCATTAATTGCCAGCAAAAGTGCTTTGGCAAGATTGACACGTGCCCCGAAGAACTGCATGTCATGTCCAGTACGAGTTGCCGAGACACAGCAAGCAATGGAGTAATCATCACCATAAATCGGGCGCATTAACTCATCATTCTCAAATTGCAGTGCCGAAGTCTCGATAGCTGTTTTGGAACAGAAACGGCGAAAAGGTTTAGGAAGTCGTGGACTCCATAAAACAGTTAGATTGGGCTCGGGAGCGGAACCAAGATTTTTAAGCGTCTGCAACCAGCGATAATCAGTTTTGGTGACTAGAGGACGACCATCTTCGCCCATCCCACCTAAGGCTTCAGTGATCCAGGTAGGATCGCCAGCGAAGAGCTCATCATACTCGGGAGTACGGAGATGACGAACCAATCTTAGTTTGATGACTAATTGATCAATTAATTCTTGAGCACCAACTTCATCCAGAGTTCCTTCCTCTAGATCGCGTTGCAGATAAATATCTAAAAACGGACTATTATGTCCGAGTGACATGGCAGCACCATTTTGTTCTTTAACGGCACAGAGATAGGCGAGATAAAACCATTGAAAAGCTTCTCTGGCATTTTGGGCGGGACGAGAAATATCAAAACCATAGCTGGCGCCAAGTTCGGTCATTCGTTCTAAAGCGCGAACTTGATCGGCGATGTCTTCACGTAAATGAATAGTGGTGTCATCAATATTATCTAAGTTATAGAGGTCTTGTTTTTTATGTTCAATTAAAATTTTGGTACCATAAAGTGCCATTCGTCGGTAATCGCCAATGATGCGTCCACGCCCATAAGCATCGGGTAAACCAGTAATAATGCCCAACTTGCGTGCTTGCAGCATTGCCGGGGTATAGATTCTGAAGATTGCTTCATTTTGAGTGCGACGATAGCGGGTAAAAATCTTTGCCATTCGTGGGTCGGGTGTGACCCCCTGTGCTTGGCAGGCAGCTTCGACCATACGCCACCCACCCCAAGGATTGACCATTCTTTTAAGGGGTTTGTCAGTCTGAAGTCCAAAAATAACTTCATTATCTTGATCGATGTAACCGGGAGGCCAGGCGGTAATTCCGGCAACTCTTTTGGTATCAATCTCTAAGACACCACCGGCAGCACGTTCGGCAGCCATTAATGCTTGACATTTTGTCCAGAGTTGGTTGGTTTTTTCGGACTTTCCAACTAAAAAATCATCTGTGCCATGATACGGTTGATAATTTTCACGGACAAAAGAGGAGACATCGATGCGACGTTTCCATTCTTCGCCTTGAAAGTTGCGCCAGGCATTTGTGCTCATGTGAATCACGCTCCTTGTAAAAAAATTAAAACCACCCAAGCATAACTTGCCAAGTGGCGGTATTTGGTTAAAACTTATATGAGTAGATGCTGCCACTAAAAATTTAGTCTTCCCTTATATCATGTCATTTTTTACTTGAGATGTCTATAAAAAAATTGTTAAACAATAAAAATTAATTTAGGGTATCTATAATCTTTAGTCCCGTTGTGTTTATTTTGTATCCGATTTTTGGGATATAAACCATAATCCAGATATTTGTTCATTTTATATAACTAGCCTAAAAATAAAATTTGTGATAAAATATTTCTTGAAATTTGGTTTTGATTTATATACTTTCCGGTAAAGATCTTTTGGAAAGTATTCACCTGTAAATAATGATGTCACAAAATTGTCACAGTGATGTGGTATAATTATTTATTAATGTAACAAATGCTTCCAATCTTTTGGAAGACTATCTGGAATTGGTGGTATAAAAATGAAAAAAAGTATAATTATTCTAGGTTCAATAGTTGTATTGGTGGGGATAATCTGTTTTAGAACTCCCCGTATCTCAGGGCAGAAATTAGAGAAAAACCAGGTGGTAGCTGCTTTGGTGGCTGATATTTTGAGTAAGTATCATTACACACCGCTGCGCTTGAATGATCAATTTTCACGTAAAGCTTTTGATTTGTATCTCAAGAATTTAGACCCCAATAAGCGTCTTTTTTTAAAGCAAGATCTGGTACAGTTTCAGAAGTATCAAAATGCAATTGATGATCAGTTGAAATCGAGGAGTGATGATCTTTTTAAACTGATTGATAAGCAGACCGAGAAACGATTAATCGAAGTAAAGGGCTATGTGGCAGAGCTAGGTAAAAAACCGATCGATTTTACAAAAAATGAATCCATCGAACTGGACTCTGAAAAACGTGACTACTGTAAGAATAGCAAGCAGCTTAAAGAACTTTGGCGTTTAATTGTTAAGTATCAAACGATGCAAAAGTATGTTGAGCTTGAAGAGCAGAATAAAACCAGTGCTAAAAAGATGACTCCGACTGAAATTGAGAAAGAAGCTCGTACCAAGGCGGTTCAGACACTATTGCACGGGATTAACCGATTAATTAATGATAAATCAGAGAATAAGTTTGAGCGATATGTAAATGCAATCGTGATGAGTTTGGATCCGCATAGTGAATATATGCCGCCACTTGAAAAAGAGAATTTTGATATTAATATGACTGGTAAGCTCGAAGGAATCGGAGTTTTGTTAACTGAGGATAATGATTATATTAAAGTGGTAGAGGTAGTACCGGGCAGTGCTGCTTGGCGTCAGAAGGGATTGCAAGTCGAGGATATAATTTTGAAAGTTGCGCAAGGAAATGCCGAGCCAGTAGATATAGTAAATATGCCACTAAATGATGTGATTAAGATGATTCGGGGTAAGAAGGGTACAGAGGTTCGTTTAACGGTTAAAAAACCCTCGGGTCAGATTGTTGTAGTTCCGATAATTCGTGATGTGGTAATTTTAGAAGAAACTTATGCAAAATCAGCAGTTTTAACTAATACTAAGAATAATCAACGTTATGGGTATGTCTATTTGCCATCATTTTATCATGATTTAAACGGGAAATCAGACCGTAACTCGGCAACTGATGTGCGGGCAGAGTTAGAAAAGCTAAAAGCAGAGAAAGTTCCCGGTATTATTTTAGACTTGCGGAATAATGGCGGTGGAGCTTTAGAAGATGCCGTCGCAATCTCGGGACTCTTTATCAAAGAAGGTCCAGTGGTGCAAGAACGAGATATTTTGAGACGAAAGATTGTTTTAAAAGATAAAGATCCTAAGATTGTTTATGATGGTCAGCTGGTAGTCTTGGTTAATTCATTAAGTGCTTCGGCATCGGAGATTCTGGCAGCTGCGTTGCAAGACTATCGTCGTGCGGTAATTATTGGCAGTGATAGTACCTATGGCAAAGGAACAGCACAGTTTTTTGTGGATTTAGACAGAGAATGCAATATTGATAGCATGAAACCTTTTGGTTCACTAAAAGTAACCGGACAGAAGTTTTACCGTATCAATGGTGGTTCAACGCAACTTAAAGGAGTGCTTTCGGATATTGTGCTTCCTGATTTTAATCTTTATGATACTTTAAAAATTGGTGAAAAATACACTGATTATCCATTGGAATGGGATACAGTTGATCCATTGCGTTACGAACGTTGGCAAACACCTCTCAATATAGCACAATTAAGAGGCAAGAGTCTTGCCAGACAGAAAGAGAGCTCGGTGTTTAATAATCTAAATGCCTATATCAAAGAAGTTACCAAGATCAGAAATAATACCAAAGAATCACTGAATTTAAAGAAATATAAACAAGAAATCACCTATCTTCAGAAGCAAGCAAAAAACTTAGAAACTTTGCAAAAATCAGTCAATCTGATTAGCGTAAGTGGCACTAGTGCTGATTTGAAGAATAATGATGAAATTAAACAGGACAAGTTTAAAGAATGGCAGAAGCAGATTGCCAAGGATCTCTATATCAGTGAAGCGGTCTCGGTTTTGGGTGACATGATGGAAAATAAAAAATAATTATTGAAATAAGTAGAGACGCACAAATTGTGCGTCTCTATTTTAGAATTTAAAATGATATATTCACACACCGTAGTGTATAACATATCTATTTTTTGATATTGCTGTTCTTATCAAGAGCATCAAATTAATTAACTCAGCTGATGATTTTGACCTTTTATCGTTTGAAATAATCATATAAAAAGACTTTAATGATTCTGGAGGAATAAGAGTAACTCCCCATCTGGCAAGTGCCAAATTAGGTCTGTCGTAGCAATGAAAGTAAGTTTTGATTAAAACTAACTGATTCCACCAATCGTTTAAAAGATCATCATCAATACTAACACAATTATATTTTTGAGGGTCATATTCAGCGGAGTAATCCTTATCTTTTTCAAATTTATCTATAATACCGAATTGAGCAACACAAGACATGTTAGTTCCATCCTTTTTGAGATCATTAATTCTTAATAATAATTCAGTCAATATCTGTAAAAAGTATAGAATTAAAGATTTATTCAAAATGACCATCTATGATCACTAGGTAAACATTCATCACACAATAATTTATCATCAACGGTAGCGCCATTACAAATTCCTTCAAGTGCCTCGGGTTTTTCTCGGTCGGTTGTCCATTGTCCGCAATTTGAACATTTACCACAATTAAAATTTTTGGGATCTAATATCAGCGAAGATGTACCGTTCCAATTTAATAAAAGATATATATTATCAATCTTTAATTTTTTATCGTCGCTAATTTCATTGATTATTTTATCTAATAGACCTTCATTAGTGTTAATTGCTGTTTCGGATAGATCAATTAGATATGATACTTTTATGAGTACAGTATTTTTTTTGTTCATACGCTCTCCTCAAATCTAATAACTAACTTTTGATTTTAACTATAATAAAAAACTCCATATAGATGGAGTTTGATTTTTAGATGGAGCTGGTGATGGGATTCGAACCCGCAACCTGCGATTTACGATACCGCTGCTCTGCCATTGAGCTACACCAGCATTTTTAACCATTATATTATAGCATAAAAAATTAAATAAATCAAGCATAAAAAAACTTCCTACAAAATTAAGGAAGTGAGTTTACAGATGGAGCGGGCGACGGGATTCGAACCCGCGGTCCTCGGCTTGGGAAGCCGATGCTCTACCACTGAGCCACACCCGCAATGTAAACATATTATACTCAATTTAAAGTCAAAATGCAAGGCTTAATTTAAAAAAATATTTATAAAATAAAGTAATTAATAACATATATTGGTAAATTATTGTGAAAAATTATGGGATTAAAAAAGGATTTTATTTATTTTGGTCGAAATCTCAATTGGTTAAATAACAGAATGTAAATCTGGAGGTGTTTAAATGAGCTATAAAATTAGTGATGCTTGTATTAGCTGTGGTGCTTGTCAAGCTGAATGTCCAGTAGAGGCAATCTCTGAAGGAGCTAATCAATACGAGATTAATCCTGATAAATGTATTGATTGCGGTGCTTGCGCTGGTACTTGCCCAGTTGAGGCTATTGGTCAAGAGTAAGATAATTATTAGTAATGGAAGTAAACCCCCTTGATTACAAGGGGGTTTTTCTTATAGAACTGGTGGAGCGAGGATTTCTGGCTCTTCGAGGGCGTATTCTTCGACATATTCATTGAGAAGCCGATTTACCAATGCACTCACGCTTTGTTGGTTGTAAAAGCTGATCTGTCTTACTTTTTCATATAACTCTCCATCAAGGCGAACGTGTAAATCTTTGCGATTATCTGATTTGTTCATCAGCTTGTTCCTTTTTAATTTGCAAAAACATGTTTTCCAATGCGTTGAACTACTTTGCGAGTCCACATATATGATTTGGGCGAGAGTACTTTGGCAGGATTAAAAAAGTAAACACATCCACCAGAAGGATCCCAACCACCTAGAGCATCTTTGGCAGCTTTGAGACAGGAAGCAGTTGCCGGACGATTGGCACGACCGTTAGCCACCGATTCAAAGGCACGCGGTTGATAAATTACTCCAGCTAGTGTTTTTGGGAAACGAGCATCATTAATGCGATTAAGAATCACTGCGCCTACTGCTACCTGTCCTAGG
>JBFYZC010000361.1:0-3414 GCA_041309705.1 Bacillota bacterium
TTTGCTGGCATAGATTGGTTTTACTTTGGCAAGATTATAGCGGGAATTAATGGTATCAAGATTGAAACTTTGGCTTACTAAACTTGTGATTTTGATTTGGTCAAGTAATTTAAATTGTGGAAGATCGGACTTGATGATCTTAACAGTAGCGGCTAAGCTTGGGGCAATGGAAAATAAGGTTAAGACTAAAGAAAAACTCGTGATATAGAGCATTTTTTTAAAGATATTTTTCATATACCTCTCTCCTTTGGTTTTTTATTTTAGAACAATGATATTTTGTTATTAATTATCACCTCCAAATTTGAGGATTACGCTGTAGAGTTTCGAAGATGGGTAAAATTATTTTATTTGAAAACGTTTAAAATTTAAAATAAATTTTAAAATAAAAATGGTAAATATTTAAATATATATATTAATATAACATAAATTTAATTGTATGTCAATTTTTAGAATATTACAATTGAAGTGGAAGAATATAGTTTCAAACCACGTAAACTTGATTTCTATTTATTTGAGAAATATTTGATAAAAAGTGGCTGTTGCATTTTGCAACAGCCCCCAATCTGTAAAGATGATAATTAGTTATGGTAGAATAGTACCATCAAGCGCACTAATAACAATACTCTCTCCATTTTCACTAAGTAACTCGTAAGCAGGAATTAATGCCTGACCATCAAATCCATAACACAAGCAAGCTTTAATGAGACGTAATTGCGGAGTCTTCAGATGTCTGGCGATCTCTGGTACAGCAATCTGGAGCGCTTTGCCAGGAGAAAGAAGGGAGAGTTTAGTTACAGGTAGAGTGGTGAAGTTGGTAATCATTAACGAGGAAGCACTTACTTGCTTGTTATTAATCAAAAGTGCCAGATGATCAGTGCTGCGATTGCCAACAATGCGTAAGCCATCTAATTCACGTTCATACCGTAGTAGATAAGCGATTGTTTTTGGCTGTTCAGTCTCGCTTAGCACTTCAATTGGAATTATTTTTGTTAGATTAAAATTAGCTGCTAAAGAATTTTTTTCTAACCATATTGCGGCGATTTGTAAGGCATCAGCAGTGGTGAGTGATGATTTTGATAAAAATTCTTGGTTATCAAGGTTATTTTCTTCAATGACTTGGCTAGCATGATTCGAGGTATTCTGGTAAAGATTGGACAATTTAAGTTTTGGAAGAGAATAATCATAGTAGAGCGCCGCGTCAATTTGTAAATTGCCACAATTTATCCAGTCTCGATTGCCGGAAGTTGTACGAGGAAGATTGCCATTTCGGGCGGAGTACTCAACAATATCATTATTCTCACGTACATAGCCACACCAGCGGTCGGAAAGACTGTTTTGCTTAACATTTGCAGTGTACCAGGCTTTCATATAACTTTGACCATTAGCGAGTGCACTTGTCATATCTTGCACAACTTGATTATCAGTGATGTCTAGTGAGGTATTGGTATAGCCTAGAATGTTTTTGGCATTACTACCAAAAGTATTCTTCCAAGCAGTATTGGATAGAGTAAGACAAGTAGCGATAATAAAGTTTTCTACATTGACTGTGGTACCACTATAACCAAGGCTGCCATCTGCAGTCATGATTATTCCATTGTTGCCATGACCGGTGTGATAGACGGTAGTGATGTCATTCCGACCAATGTAGCCACGCAAGGCACTGGTAGTAACATTGGTGTTTTCTAGTGTTTTGGTGTAACCAATTTTACTCAATCCATTGGCGAAAAGGTACATATCTTGATTATTTAGATTGTCATTAACGGCGGTGATAATGAGATTTTTCTTGTTAGGCGTTGGAGTTGGAGTTGGTGTGGGATTTTCGGTGCCGTAGATTTCGAATTCGTATACTACATAGTAGCTGCTGTTGGCTTGAGTACAATTGATTCGAATTTTTTGAGTTTTGATAGTGTCGAAACTAATCAGATCAACATTCCCGTCTGAGGTGATGGTTTTAATATTGATCCATTCAGTTCCTTCGAGACGTTGTAGGGAGTAAGTTTTTGGATAGTTGCTTTGACTCCAGATAATTTTAACTTTGTTAATGGAGTATGTTTGAGTAAGATCAACTTGCAACCATTGTGCAGAATCGCTAGTAGCTGCCCAGCGTGATTCCTGGTTTCCATCAACCGCATTTTGAGGTAAATAATCAGAGGATAAGGAACTGGAAGCAGTAGTTGGTTTGTTAAGTGCTAAGTTGGTAGTTGGAGTTGGAGAAGGATTGATGGTGGGGGTTGAACTGGCTATGTTACTTGGGTTTGGGCTTGGAATATGGCTCGGGGTTGGAGTTGGACTTATTTGATCTGGTTTTACTACATATTCAGAACCATTTCCGGAGATTCCATGTGCATTTTCTTCTGGGTAGTTAGTTTCTTTTTCTGCTTGCGCAAGACTGGGGGTCATTTGCTGACGCTGGATAAGCGTTAAATCCCAGAATTTTTGGAAGACTTTTTCTGAAGGACCAACTAGGAGGTTAATATCTCCACCGATAAATTTTTGTGCTCCGGCTTGTAGAATTGCTCCTTCAAGTGGATTATTATGAACTTTACAGGAATTGAAGTAAAGTACTTTGTTGTTTAAAGCATTAGTGGCGAGAGTATTAAACCAGGAATAGCTGAGAGAGCCATCGGCAAGCATGATCCCAGAGGTTGAACCATGCCCGATGTTGCCAAAGATTTTTAAGCGCGGGCGTTGCATCCAATATTTGTAGGCACTTACGGTGGCGGTGCTTCCGATGAGTGTCTTGACTTTGTAGCCAGCATTTTGGGCGATTTCTGCTGCTTTCTTTACTCCATCAATGGCAGTTGGAAATTCAGTATTGCAGGTTGCGAAGAATGCTTCAATCTCATCGTCACCAAATTCGGCTTTGATTTCTTTCTGAGTTTGGAGTTCGTCTTGAGCAGTCTCTTGGTAATTATAGCTGACGTTTTCTACACGGTAGTCGGGATTGAGGTCTACTTTGTTGGTTTGAAAAGAGTAGGAGTCTTTTTGAAGGAGATAGACGATTAAATAATCTGGGGTGCTTTGGTGGGGATTGAAGATTGGTTTTACTTTGACGCTGATTTGTTGAGTATTACTTGTATCTAAATGAAAGATTTTGGTGACTAGGTCGGAAATCTTTGACTGGTCAACTGTCTGTGTTTGTAAAAGAGAAGATTCAATCAGAGAGACTCTTGTTTGAGCTGGAACTTGAGTTGTCATTAATAAAATTATAAGTAAGAAAATCCCTAGGCTAATCCAGAGTTTTTGAGAATGCTTTTTCATAATAATTTCCTCCTTAATTTGGTATAATTAGAAAAAATTACTCTTTAAAAAATTCACCTCCTCTTGAAATATATTGTCCGGATATATGGGATTTCAATATAATATTTATAAAATTATAAATATTATGAATATTATTATAAACACGAACGAGAT
>JBFYZC010000362.1:0-5365 GCA_041309705.1 Bacillota bacterium
TTTGGTTTATCAATATATTCAAACTTTACCAACCGAACTCTGATTAATGCCGAGTTTGGTTCTTTTATTTTCCGCTTCAACTCCTTTGGTAAATCTATCAAGTAATTCAGAAAAAAGACGATAATTTATCTATAGGTAAAATTTACTATAAGGAGAATGCGTGATGTGGCTACGAAAATTGCTCTTGATTTCATTGGTTCTGTTTTTGGTACCGTTGCATCTTTGGGCTGATTATGATGATTATGAACTTGAAGACTTGATGGAAGCTGCAGAACGCGGAGATGCTAATCAACAGAATGAATTAGGAAATCTGTATTATTTTGGTGAAGAGATTGAACAGGATTATACTGAAGCAGCTAAATGGTATCGTAAAGCAGCGGAACAGAATAATGCGGATGGGCAGGTTAATCTGGGATATCTATATGAGACTGGGAATGGTGTGACCCGCGATTATTTCGAGGCAGTCAAATGGTATCGTAAATCAGCCGAGCAAGGGAATAATTATGGTCAGAATAATTTGGGAGTCATGTACGAAAGTGGTAATGGGGTGACTCGTAATTATTTTGAGGCAGTGAAATGGTATCGTAAAGCTGCGGAACAAGGAAATATTTATGCACAGAATAATTTGGCGATGATGTATGCTAATGCTAGAGGTGTCGTTCAAGATTATATCGAAGCAGTTAAATGGTATCGTAAAGCCGCGGAACAAAATTATGCTGAGGCACAGGTTAATCTGGGTTTTATGTATGATCGTGGTTATGGTGTGAGTCAAGATTATTTTGAAGCAATTAAATGGTATCGTAAAGCTGCGGAAGCTGGAAATGTTTATGGTCAGAATAATCTAGGGGTTTTTTATGAGAAAGGTAGAGGTATAGCTCAAAATTATACCGAAGCGGTCAAATGGTATCGCAAAGCGGCAGAACAAAATCATGCTGATGCACAGGTTAATCTGGGTTTTATGTATGATCGCGGTTGTGGAGTGAGTCAAGATTATTTCGAAGCAGTTGAATGGTATCGCAAAGCCGCTGAACAAGGGAATGCCTATGGGCAGAGTAATTTAGGAGTCATGTATGCGAATGGCAAGGGTGTGGCTCAGGATTATCTCGAAGCAGTCAAGTGGTATCGTAAAGCGGCGGAACAAAATCATGCTGATGCAGCAGTTAATTTGGGGGTTTTGTATGAAGAGGGTAATGGTGTTGTTAGAGATTATTTTGAAGCTGTAAAATGGTATCGCAAAGCGGCGGAACAAGGGAATGGTTATGGGAAGTATAATTTAGGGCTTGTTTATTATTATGGTAAAGGTGTCAATCAGAATTATGTTGAGGCAGTTAAGTGGTACCGTCAAGCGGCAGAAATGAGAATTGCGGCAGCCTACATAAAATTAGGAGATATGTACTATAAAGGTCAAGGAGTGGCACAGGACTATACTGAAGCATATTTCTGGTACGCAGTAGCGGCAACGAATAATGATGATTATGCTAGCAGACAAAGAGATCTGGTCGCGAAGAATCTTGCGTCAGAAATGATTGCTAAAGCTAATACTCGTACTACAGAATGGAATCAAAAAAAGAATTGATTGGTTTTTGATATAAAGAAGAGGCTGTTGCAAAATGCAACAGCCTCTTGGGATAACGAGAGCAGCGTTTTTGCATGAGTAAGCCGCTTTTTGTTTTGTCTCTTCGAAATTGTCCTTAATAAAGTATGTAAATATGGACAGGTAGAAAGTACCAAGCTGGAAGAAATATGGACTTTTGTACATGATAAATACAATCAGCTCGAAGATTTACTTGAAACTTTGTTTATAAATCTTTTGTTAGTTCAATATCGGAATCAGATTTTTTGCTGTTGATAGTTACTGTTTGATAATTTAAAACCTCATTTTTAATATCATGTAGTGCTTGGTATCTAATCTCGGTTACAATACGACTTGGGCTTGTATCGATTAATTTTTTTAAATCTAAAATTATTTTTGTTTTTTTAAAAAACCAGATTGTTTGCAAAGAAAGATTTCCCTGAGATATCTGTTCGACTGGTGAAACAGGAGAACTTTTAATATTCTCATCTTTCCATAAGTTAAATTCTTCTGTAGGAATGCCATATTTACTAATTAATAGTTTTTGTAATTTTTCATAGATTTTGGGTGGGTTATTTTCGATAAATGTATAAGAAGCTGATGTCAGTGAGTTATTTTTAAAATGATAGCTCAAGGAAGCTTTTATTCCTGCGACTTTTAGATTATTATAAATGAGTGCATCTGTTGGAACTTTAAAGAGAAAATTTCCTTTGTATGGTTTTGACGGTTCAGTCGCCATTACTGCTTCTTTGTTCATGCCCCAGTTTACTTTCCTAAAATCGTACTCATCTGCGGCATAACAAGAGAATGAAAAAATGGCTATCATAACCAAGCTTAAATTTTTTAATTGTTTTAGCATAGTAAAAGTCCTTTAAGTTTTTTTTATATAAACAAGTGGGGTATACCTTGAATGGTTTACCCCACATTTTTTCTCACATATTGCTATAAAATTTCTATAAAAATTGTTTGCTTAATTTTTTAAAACTCTAATTTAGCTGGCGCGCCTGGCACGAATCGAACGTGCGGCCAACGGATTAGAAGTCCGTTGCTCTATCCCCTGAGCTACAGGCGCAGCTTTTTTGCTTATTAATTATAGCACAAACTTTTTAGAGAATCAAGCAGTATTTAAACTATTTTTGTGTTGGGAACTTGTATTCGATTAATTCCTGAGTGATTGTTTTACCAGCGCTAGTATAGATATCTTTTACAATTCCAACCCCTTTGGCATACCATGCTTGATCGGTGTAAGTCTGACCTTGTGCATCAACACCCTCGCATTTAATTAAAATTGTCTCGAACTTACCAGCTTTCACTTTAAGTTGCTCTTTTTTGACAATTTTCGCGGTCTCTTTCATCTTGCCATCAGCCGACTCCCATTTCCAGGTGTTACCTACAGTTAATTTGGCACTTAAGACCATTTGAAGCGGATTCATCTCAATAGTACTGTCTTTACTAACTTCACGTGCTTTGAAAAGCCCCTCTTTATTTTGGACGTAATCAATTTCTACATAAGGATTGCCATTGATAACAATAATCAAAAGTGATTCGCCATCTTTTGGTTCGCCAACTTGAATAATCTGATCGTAAGAAGTTTTGTCACTTGCAGTTACTTGATAGTGCCATTTGTTTCCTGTTTTCATGGGAAAATAGATGCTGGCATCATTAGAATTCGCTGCCCAGGCTAATAAACTGGTCATGCTGAAAGAAAAGATGATGAGCACCACTATCGACCAAAGATTTTTTCTTTTCACTAAAACCATCTCCTTTAAACTACAATTATCATATAAATTAAATTGCAAGCTATTTTTCTTTATTTAGCTTATTTGAGATGGTTCGCCTTGGTTTCATAAATTCCTGCCGTTAAGTTCCGGTTAACTTGGTTAGCATTGGCAAATAATTTTCTCAAGGTTGCTCATAGGCGCCGATTTCAGGGGGTGATTTGCGTTTGGTACCATAGAGATCAGTCTCGGTATAACCATTAGTTGCGCCAGCATTTATCGCCAGACTGTTTGGGGTAAGTACGCCATCAAATTTAGTAGGATTTGCAAAGGGTGTTTCTGTAGAAAGTACTGGAGAATTACCATTCAAGGTAGTTTCATTTTTGAGATAATATAAATTGTGATCAAATCGTGCAGTGTATTCGGATGCAATCCAGTTGTATCTACATCCTGATGCACAGAAGATATTATTGTAAATTTGAACATTGGAGGAAGATGAGTAGGCTGGTAATGCGGTTGAATAGTTATCACACTTAACCACACGACCACGAGAATTGAACTGGTCATTTTCTACATATACAATGGAGTTGTTGCGAAAGATAAAGTTTTTACAAGCAAATTTTCCATGAATCATGAAACCAGCAGAACCACCAAAGATATTATTCTCGATCACCCAGTCATGGGCGTTATAGATGTCATCTCGATTTTGAAGCATTAGCACCATTGCCTCTACGTGATAGATGCGATTGCTACGAATTGTGATAAAACGGTTAGCATCAACTGGCTTACCATCAGATTCCATATAAATTTGGATTCCATCGACATGTGCGCCCCAATTTGAGACATTATCATCAATGCCATCATCGAGATTGTAAATTTGGTTGCCATCAATACTGACTCGCTCGCAACCAGTAAGATTGATGCCATCATGGGTGTTGTCGTGGATCTGATTTTTTTGAATTAGGATGTCATTACCGCGTACAACGATGCCTGTGCCAACTTTGGTAATCTCGCAGTTTTCAATTGTAACTGAGCGTGCGCGACGAATCAAGACTCCCTGTTTGTTGAGATTTTCATTTGAGCCATCTAAAGGACCAATACGGTTAATGATACAATTTGTAACACGTACCTGATTGACATTTGAGATTACGATGCCATCTGTGATGGTTAGACCAACTAAATTTACATGCATCTCAAAAGAACCATTCCAACTTTCTAGTCCTAAATAGTCACCATGAAGATAGACCTTACTAACGATTGGATTTTTTCCGGGTGCTGCCTTAAAAGTAATCCAGTCTGAGAAGGCTGCAGCTGGTTGGTTTTTCGCATGATCGAAGGTGATATCATCATAAGAACCATTATAGAGTAGAACCTGTTCACCGCCATGAAGCAGAGGTAGCACTTTGGAGAGCGTTTTATAGGGGTTTGTGGCGGTGCCTTCGCCGGTTTGGTCATTTCCATTAATGGCATCAACATGATAGATGGAACCGGTAGGACTAATAGGAAGATCAGCACCAATAGGGTCATTGAAATTGTTGGTGCTTTCTTTTTTTCCACAACTAGTTAACCCAAAGAGCATTATAGATAGTAAAATTATGTAGCAAGCTCTTTTCATTTTTACTACTCCTTTATTATTTTGATAAAAAGATTTGTTTGGAGATAAAAATGCATTTATGAAGATATTCGAGAGAGATACATAAAAAACCTGCTAAAAATGTAAAACATTTTCCATATGTTGATGTCTTTGTAAATTTAAGATATGATTATAAATTGCAGCTGTTTTTTCCAAGATGATTTGGGATTTTTTATTTTTTCATAGTGAAAAGCAAGATGTTCCTTGTAAGCTATCCTTGTTGTTGCTTTTCGATTGTTACAAGTGAATATCTCATTAAAAATAAGGTACAATGATTAGGGAAGAATCTCTTTAATTTTTTTGAAGATGCAAATGAGATGAGAGCTCTCTTGACAACAGTAGTCATAAATGTTACAATATTCTTGCAATTCAAAATACAATAATATCAAAAACAAATTACAAGGAGGATTCTGCAATGAAAAAGTTACTCGTAGTCTTGCT
>JBFYZC010000363.1:0-3596 GCA_041309705.1 Bacillota bacterium
CACTCGATATGCTGCAGGCGATGAATACTGGTCATGATGGCTCACTGACTACTGGACATGCCAACTCACCCCGGGATATGCTCTCTCGGTTGGAAACGATGGTCTTGATGGCAGGAATGGATCTTCCTGCGAAAGCAATTCGGGAACAGATCTCTTCGGCAGTTGATCTGATTATTCAGCAGACCCGCTTGAAAGATGGTCGTCGTAAGATCACCTACATTACTGAGGTACAGGGGATGGAAGGTGAAGTGGTTACCTTGCAAGATATTTTCATCTTTGAACAGCGTGGCGTTGACGAGAATGGTAAGATTATTGGGCGACTGAAACCGACCGGGATTCGTCCCAAATTTTATGATAAATTTGAGATTTATGGGATAAAGCTACCCAATGATCTCTTTGCTACTTTTTAAAATCTGTTGCAGAAATAGTGGTGAGTGCGATGGAGTTATTAACAATCATACTAGTTTTTGCCACCGTCTTCTGTTTGATCTGGGGGTTAGCTGGTAATACTCAGCGTAAAGCTACTCCTGCCGAACGAATGCAGGAGTATCTGCATATCGCCACTGCTAATCTGGGACTCGAAAAGCTTAATCTACCAACTAAAGAGAAACATTCTCAAGCTGAGACTAATAACCAACTACGTCAGTTATTTGCAAAATATGGTAAGCAAATGGAGGCAAGAGGCTATACCCAGCAGATTGAGCTGGAGCTACAAAAGGCAGATCTACCCTTAAAAGGTTATGAATTTATCTTTTTGATCTTAGCCACCACTGCTGGAGCGGTGATTGCAGTTTTTATGTTTAATCAAAATCCAATCTCACTGATAAGTGCCGGATTTATGGGCTTTATCGCCCCGGTAATCTTTTTAAAAATCAAGAAACAACAGAAAGTAACGCGCTTCAATGGTCAGATTGGTGATGCGTTAATCTTAATCTCGAACTCACTCAAAGCTGGTTATGGATTTATGCAGGCAATGGATATGGTCGCACGCGAGATGAATCCACCCATTCAAATGGAGTTTGCGCGAGTGATTCAAGAGATCAATCTGGGAATTACTACTGAGGAAGCTTTGCTGCGTCTGACTGAGCGGGTTGAGAGTCAGGATCTGGATCTGGTGGTGACCGCAATGTTGATTCAACGTCAAACCGGAGGAAATCTCTCGGAGATTCTTGATAATATCTCGCATACAATTCGAGAACGGATTCGTATCAAAGGTGAGATCAAATCCCTCACTGCGCAAGGTAGGCTTTCTGGTTTCATCATCGGGGGATTACCAGTCGCGATTGGACTTTTTCTCTTGGTGATTAATCCGAAATATATTATGCAGCTCTTTACTGATCCCCGGGGGAAATTTTTAATCATCTATGCGGTGGTGGCAGAGGTGATTGCAATCTTAATTATCAAAAAAATCATCGCCATCAAAATTTAGCGAGGTGAGCCGAGCATGATGGAAATGGCAATAATTATGACCTTTGCAAGTGTTTTAAGTTTGGTCTATTTTATCTTTGAGAGTTCACAAAGCAAACAACGCCAGATTAAACTGCGTTTGGAAAGGTTAAAACCAGTTGTGCCGGTCTATCAAGTTGGGGTTAACCTGGAAGAACCATTTTTAATCAGAATCTTTAAACCGTTAATTAGTAAAGTATCCAAGTTAGCCAATAAACTCGCCCCGCAACAGATGCGACAACAAACCGAGCTGCTGCTGCAACTGGCAGGTCATCCAGGGAAGCTTAGTGCGAATGAATTTTTGACGATTAAATTTGCGATTAATCTGGGACTCCCAACACTAGCCTATTTTACTCTGGCACGCGCCAATCCCGCGTCGGGATTAATGATTGTCGTAGCAAGCTTTATCTTAGGTTTAATCATGCCAGACTTTATTTTAAAACGTCAGGTAACCGCGAGGCAGCAGAAGATTGCTGATGGACTACCCGATAATCTGGATCTGTTGACGGTGAGTGTCGAAGCAGGTTTGGGGTTTGATCAGGCATTATTGAAAGTGGTCGAGAAGACCACCGGGCCACTCGCGGATGAGTTTAAGCATATGTTACATGAGATGCGTATTGGTAAGCCCCGGCGGGATGCACTACGTGAGCTGGCAGTACGCACTGGAGTTGATGATCTCCAGACTTTTGTGGCAGCAGTGGTACAGGCAGATCAATTGGGGGTAAGTATTGGCAATGTGCTACGGATTCAATCTCAGCAACTACGTCAGAAACGACGCCTGAGTGCCGAGGAGAAAGCGCAGAAAGCACCAGTAAAGATGTTGATTCCGATGATTCTCTTTATCTTTCCCAGTCTCTTCATTATTCTGCTTGGTCCGGGAGTGCTGCAGATGATTGATAATTTTACCAAAGTGAAATAAGGTGAGCAGATGAAACTACGTCATGGGAGCTTAATTATATTGGTTTTAAGCCTGCTGCTGGGAATGATCCTGCCAGCTCAGGCAGAAACGCCCGCGATTCCAACCGTGATTGAGACAGGTGCGACGGAGACTATCTCAAGTATGACAGGCGTAATCACCCATGATATTACGATTCGTGGCGAGTTAATTATTAATCCAGGCGTCTCACTCACCTTTGGGATGACGACGGATGCAGAAGGCAAACCGAAGACTTATAAGATTATTGTCGAGGCGGGTGGTAGATTAACGATTCATGGTGATGGTAATACTCCCAGTATTAAACCGGAAGGAGACACACCATACGATGGTTGGGATGGGATCTGGAATCGCGGCATAGTTACGCTTAATCAAGCATATCTCCGGGGCGCGGGCTATGGAATCTTTCAGGATGACCCAGCGGCAGTAATTAGCATGAGTCAGTCCAAGTTTGAATACTGCAGTACCGCGATTAAATTAACTGCTGGGGTCTTGAACGCCACGAATCAGAATCATTTTACTAATAACTATTTTGGCATTTCCTTAATGCATGCAGCTAGTGGTAGCTTGATCTGTGGCAATTACTTTGAGAACAACGGACATTCCTTGCTGATGCAGGGGAAAAATGTCGTTAATATTCGTAATAATACCTTTGATGATGGCAATCAGGTCACGATTACTTTAATGGATTTAATCGAGAACCAACAGGTGATTGAGTACGCCGACTTCTCGCAGGTGAATATCTCCTATAATAATTTCTTACATCATTGGAATCTCGTAGATCCTTTTTATATTATCAAAAATGAAGCAGCAGCCTCCTTGGCGATTTATAACTGTTACTGGAAGAATAACGAAACACTTTACCAGTCAGAAGCCAATGTCAAAGCGGCACATCTGGTGAGTCTGGAGAGTAATGTTTTTATTCGAGGCTTACTCACCAGTGAAGCCACGGTTACCAGTATTGATGAGCAAGCACCCTTCTTACAAGAAGCAGGGCCGGCAAAGAGTAACTATGGTAATGTCGCACTGGCTTTGGTAATCACTGATGAGGGTTGGGGAATTGATCCTAGCAGTCTGCAGGTGACTTTGACCAGTGAGACGGGTACGGTTACGGTAACTAATCCATGGCAAGCCACTTATAATAATCGGGAGTACACTTGTACCACTACGGTTAATCTCTCGCCAGGGATTTATCATTGGAGTATTACGGGTACAG
>JBFYZC010000364.1:0-3408 GCA_041309705.1 Bacillota bacterium
CTGCCAGACTAAGTTTTTTGCGTAATGCCGATGGTATCACTCCAAATTTCCTCGTCAGCAAACGCTCTACCAATTCAAGCTTTCCTTCCATCTTTCCCGCTTCTTTTCCCTTTTCCATTCCCTTTTCCATTCCCTTTTCCATTCCCTTTTCCATTCCTGCTTCATAAGGACCTTTATACAATGCTGATGACATGTAGATGACCTCCTTTATTACCGTTTCAACAATTTCTAACCCATAAAGTTTTTTGCTACACTCTACCGTTAAAAAATACAGATCTGGATCGGCAAGATTTTCCGTAGCTTCAAAGCACTCCTTAACGTGCTCAAGCTCAGATTCGCCTGGATGTTCCATAAAAATTCGCAATGGATATAGCCCAATCATCTGCTCTTTGACCGCCTGATATTTATCCATCTCATAAAGCTTAATCACTTCATATTGATATTTAATCGTATTCTTTCCAAGTACTATTTGCTCTATCCCAGATGAGATCTGTTTTAAATTCGGTCGCTTTAAAATTACTAAAACTTGCATAATCGGAAGTGACTCATTCCAGTAAAGATTAGCAAGATATCTAAACATCCGACGTTGCATTCCCAAATTACTTTTATAATATGACTCAAATTCCATATGCAACATAAATTCTTCGCCGTTTAGCTTAATTTTGGCAAGATAATCAGGTTTTTTCATATCAGCCATTGATAATTCATACATATTCAACGTAACTTCTTCGGCTTCTTCGATATTAGCTATTGCGAGACTTGCTAACCCACGACAATCTTTCAACTCCAGATTCTTAATCGTTTCATCATAAGCCTGATACTTCGGCTGTTCCTCATAATTCACTATTTGATACCCTCCTAGGAATTGGCTTAAAAATTAACGACACTTTTGTCAAAAAAATTCCGAGGTAAAGGATTATTTTGACAAAGATAGTGGAGGTTATTTTTTAACAATTCCTTCCATTTTATCGCAAATTCACTTCATCTCTATTATAATAGATCAATGCTTTGGTGACAACCATCCACTTCTTCTTTTGTCTTATAATTATTCTGTCGTTTTAAGAGAATTACCGAACGCATCGTCACTGCTCCTAGTACAATTAACCCACCAAAAACTGCAAACTTGCCTGGTCTTTCATGCAAGAAGATCCCCACCCAGACCGGATTCAAGATCGGTTCTAAGACTGGAATCAGTAATCCCTCAAGCGCCGTAACCTGTTTCATTGCTTTAGCATAAAAAATATACGCTACACCAATCTGAAAGACTCCCAAAATCCCTAAGGCTATCCAACCTTGCAGATTTGGAGTATTCCCATCAAACATAAAAAACAGACCAATTATTGCGGTGAAGAGATTCCCGAGCATTAATGACTCCAGATTCGAGCCATCTTTCTGCTTGCGCATAAAAATTGCTGTTCCCGCAAAGAAGACCCCGCTCACGATGGCGGCTAGATTACCGAGCATTCCTCCCAGACTTAACTGATCTCCAAAGAAGAATGCCATTCCACCCAAGACGAGCAGAATTGTTAACCAGTCCAGCTTGGTGGCACGTTCACCCAAAAACCATGCCCCAAAGAGCGCCGCGTAGATCGGGGCGGTATATTGCAGCAAAATAGCGTTGGCAGCAGTAGTGAGTTTGGTTGCAGTAACAAAAAAAATCATCGTCAACGCATAGGCTACCGCAGCTCCCAGTTGTGCGCCCGACCAAGTAAATTTGGGATGAGGATTAACGGCTAACATCACTAAAACAGCAATGATACTACGGGTTCCAGCAATCGCCAGCGGATTCCAGGTGATTGATTTAATTAAGATGCCACCCATACTCCAGAGTAGCGCGGTAATCACTAAATATAAAACTGCCTTGTTTTTCTGACTATTTTCTTGCTGCATCGCAAACATTAAGAATACCCCTCTCTTTACAAGACAAATTGATAATAATCATAAACAATTTTTGCGTCGAAACCACAATCTTGATAAAGTCGCAAAGCATTTTGATTAGCCGCATTTACTTCTAAAGCAATGATGGGCGCTTGTCTTTGAAGTAATTTTTCCACCATTAAAGATAAAATCTCCCGTCCATAACCCTGACGTCGTACTTCGGGTAAAACTCCCAAACCATAAATCAAGCCTTTACCTGCTTCCAATTTCCCTTCCACTTTACCAACAATTCTCCCCTCGACCTCTGCCAGATACAGCATCGTCTCGTTTGAAAAATTCGTCTGATAAAACTCAATCTCTGCCGTTAAATCAGCTTCTGGAAAATACAGTTGATTTTGACGTGCTAGTTCCGGAATCTCCTCCCAAGTCGCCTGACGTAGAGTAACGCGCGATTCTTCTGGGGCGCTCCATTTAGCTGGATCCAGTTCCATCAGATACTCCGAGAAAGCATAAGTGCCACCAAATTTAGTAATCCACCTCTGCCCTAAATTTGAGTTACGCTCATTGATAAATAAAAATCGTTTGACCCTACGTCTTTCTCCTTCTAGCTTAGCTTCTTGATATAATTTGGTAAAGATCCCTTGATGCCGAAAATCCGGGTGTACCATCCCACTAACCTCAAGCTCACTTGGGTTAAATTGATACAAACCCAGATAACCCAGTAATTCTGTTCCTCTAAAAAAAAGAAAATCACTATACTCCTTACCAGTCCGGTGTTTCAAGGTCTCCCAATTCAACTTTAATTCCAAGCCATCGCTTTGCTTACAGTATTCTGCCAGCGCTGCGATCTGCTGCAATTCTTCTGCTTGTAAAATTTTTTGCTTCAAAATCATTTCTGTCATTCAGTTTTACTCCTTGTATACATAATTCTTAGAGCCTAATATTACACATCAAAAATTTTTTTCCTGCCTTTAACAGTGCCGACCAAAAATTTAACAAATTAACCCTGTACTTTTCTGCACCATCTGCTATACTATAAACATCAAATTTGTAATTGTGTTGCACAAGCTTCATAATTATGAATTTGCTAATTAAAAACGTATTGTTTCTGAAACCAAAGAAATTATTTTCTGAGGTCGGAGAGCATTCGCAAACGTGTGATGAGTCAACCCTCATACCCTTTTTGAGAATGTCTTTCTGGCAACTCAACGAAGGGTATTTTTATTTACTTCAAAAGGAGTGTTGACCATGAATTTTTACGAAAAATATCAATCAGAGTTTGCTAGGTACGATGCCTTACCCCAAGATTTTATCAATGATGAGGCAATCTGGAAACTTTTACAGCAAGCCGAAAATCCCACCCCGCTAGCAGTACGTCAGGTACTCCAAAAAGCTACCACCCGCACTCGCCTCGAACCACACGAGATGGCAATTCTGCTACAAAATCAAGATCCGGAAACCTTGGAGGAGATGTACCAGCTTGCCAAGGATTTAAAACGTGAGATCTACGGGGAACGTCTCGTCTTCTTT
>JBFYZC010000365.1:0-3063 GCA_041309705.1 Bacillota bacterium
TTTACCTTTGGTTGGTGGCGTGGTTGGAATCGATATGGGGATTAAAGAATTCTGTGTAACTTCCAACGGTGAAGTATTTGAAAGCCCTAAGACCTACCGCAAGGCAGAGCGCAGACTAAAACAGCTACAAAGATCAGTATCACGCAAGAAAAAAGGCGGTAAGAATCGTAAAAAGGCAGTCAGACAACTAGTAAGAAAACATGAGCATGTAGCCAATCAACGTAAAGATATTGCGTTCAAAACAGCTAAATATTTGTTTGATAACTATGATTTAGTCGCTCATGAAGATTTAAATATTTCTGGAATGGTTAAGAATCGCCACTTAGCTAAAAGTATTTCTGACGCAGGTTGGGGGATCTTCTTCAATATCCTTGAATCCAAAGCTAAAACAAACGCTGGGAAGAGAGTAGTTGCAGTAGACCCTAAATACACTAGTCAAAAATGTTCAAAGTGTGGTGAGCTAGTTCCCAAAAAACTATCTGTTAGAACTCATCAATGTCCATATTGCGGGCTGGAGATTGATCGAGACTGGAACGCAGCAATTAATATCTTACATAAAGCAATCGCGTAACCATAAAAAACAGCTCGGACTGAGCATGTGGGGATGCACTTGGTTACGAGTGTAAATGAACCACGAAGCCCCCGACTTTAGTCGTGGGGAGGAAGTCACGTTAAAATACATTAATGATTTAATTCAAAAAGGGGGCTTTAATTTGACTACCAAAATAAAAGAGACTAAAGAATTTCAAGCTGAAACTAAACAACTACTTGAATTAATGATCCATTCAATCTACACCAATCACGAAATCTTTCTCCGAGAATTACTCTCCAATGCTTCAGATGCACTTGACAAGGTTCGATTTGAATCCTTAACTAATCCCTTATTAGAAAATGATAGCGAATTAGCTATCTATTTAGAACGTAATGAAGCAGAACGAACCCTAACCATTACTGATAACGGAATCGGGATGACTTACGATGAAGTAATTACTAATATTGGCACCATTGCCAAATCAGGTACTAAAGCGTTTGTCGAAAGACTCAAAGCAGCACCTAGCCAGCCAGACGAGATGGATTTAATCGGACAGTTTGGAGTTGGCTTCTACTCTGCTTTTATGGTTGCTGAGAGAGTCGTGCTCACTACTCGTGCTGCCTCTGCTACTACCGGAGTTCGTTGGGAATCAACTGGTGATGGCACTTTCACGATCGAAGAAACTACCAAAGAACAACGTGGTACTATTATTACGATTTATTTAAAAGAAGAATTTACTAATACCGAGAAACAAAGTGAAAATTTCCTTAGCACCTATACGATCTCAAATTTAGTTAAAAAGTACTCTGATTATATCCGTTACCCAATCAAAATGGAGTTACCTGCCGAAAAAGAAGGCGAGCCCAACGAGATTAAAACTCTTAACTCTCAAAAACCACTCTGGACTCGTCCTAAACAAGAGATTACCAACGATGAATATCAAGAATTTTATAAAAATACCTTTCACGACTGGGAAGATGCTGCTGAAATTATTCATACCAAAGTCGAAGGAATGGTTGAATACACCGCGCTACTCTATCTTCCCAACAAAGCACCATATGACTTTTACACTCGCGACTTCCAGCCCGGGCTGAAACTTTACTCACGCAATGTCTTTATCATGGAGAAATGTCAGGATATTCTCCCTGAATACTTAGGTTTTGTAAAGGGTTTGGTGGATTCACCTGATTTTTCACTTAATATCTCACGTGAAATCCTACAGCATAGCAAACAACTAAAACTAATCGGAAAAAATCTCGAAAAAAGTATTTTGAAATCTCTAGAAAATCTACTGCAAAAAGATCGCCAAAAATATGAGACTTTCTGGGCAGAATTCGGACGTGCCTTAAAAGGTGCTGTTTATTCTGAGTATGAAAATCGAGAAAAATTGCAAGATTTTCTGCTCTTTAATTCCTCACATTCCAATGAACTAACTACTTTAAGTGAATATTTAAGTAGAATGCCAGAAACTCAAACCGAGATCTACTATGCAACCGGCAAAGATCGCGCCACTGTTGAAAGTCTTCCTCAATTAGAATTAGTACGCGAGAAAGGCTTCGAAGTAGTCTATCTCTTCGACCGAATTGATGAATTTGTCATTGATACCTTACGCGAATATAAAGAAAAGAAATTTAAATCAGTCAGTCGCGGCGAATTAAATCTACAAGAAGAGAATAATGATTCTGTCAAAGATCTCAAAAAACAAACTTCTGAAAATTCTTCTTTACTCCAAGCCGTCAAAACTGAATTAGCAGAAAAAGTTACCGAAGTGCGTCTGACCAACCGTTTAAAATCCAGTCCGGTCTGTCTGGTCAGCGAAGAATCCGGAATTAGTATTGCAATGGAACAGGTACTTGCGGAGATGGATCAGGCTAATTTCAAAGCCACCAGAATCCTAGAACTCAACTCAGAACACCCTGTCTTTAATGCTTTACAGAAACTTTATCAAACTGATTCCAATTCAACAAAATTCAAAGAATACTGTGAACTTCTTTACGGACAGGCACTCTTACTTGAAGGAATTTCACCAGAAAATCCAGCTGCTTTTGCCAGTAAAATTGCTAATCTCATGGTCAATGCGGCTGAATAATTATTAATTCAACATAATTTATTCTTTTTATAAACCTCAGACAAAAAAATATTGTCTGAGGTTTAATTTTATATAGATCTAGTTCGATTAGAAATTTTTGTATTTTATAGCAGGAATTAGTAAATCTGCGTCTAATAAAACAATATCTATATATTTTCTAGTAAAGCTCTTTCATTATATTGAGTGAAAATATTCAAAGCACTAAGTATTTTTCACAATGATAAAATTAATTAGATCTTTCAGAAAATATATACTATTTTCACTGAAATAAACTTCAATCTGGAGGTTCTTTTTGTCATGAACCCAGCGACTAAAGTCGTAGGCTTGCAAAAGCCCGATTGACTAGCCTAAGTCTTAATTGACTACGTTGTTTAGGTCAAGACACCTACAGATGCGCGTTCTAGTTTGTAGCAACTGTCGTTAGTGGTTAAAAGTTCTGAGG
>JBFYZC010000366.1:0-4485 GCA_041309705.1 Bacillota bacterium
CTTATCACTCTGCCAAAAACGCACAATCTCATGAATCTTTAAAATATCATCTTTAATCAAAATCTCCCAGTTAAAACTACTCTCGGCTGGCAAATCGTTATAAAAGACCAGCTGCTGCTCAAAACGACAAGCATCCAATGCTTGCATTGCTTCGCGATAAGAATGTTTTAATTCTAAAAAAGTATGGTAGATTCGCCCCACTCCCAAATAAAAATGGATTTTTGGAGCTAACGTTTCAAAATAATTAATAATCTTCGTTGCAAAAGTATTTTCGTGTGCCACATCCTCAAACTGTTCTAAATTTAATGGCACAAAAATTAAAATCGGATTAGTATGTGATGAACTAATAAAACAGGGAAAAAGATGTCGTAAAGTTTCACTGATCTCCAAGAGTCGCTGTCTTAATAAATAACCATGTTCAAGCTGATGCTCCAGACTTGGTTCATTCAGATAAGAGAAGGCCATAAAAAAACCACTCGTAAAACTCGTTCCCAGAAGCTCTTGAAACTCCTGACAGGATGCCGGATCAATCCCTTTAATCAAGGCATTAATCAATTCGTTTTCAATCATTGGCAAAAGCTTTTTATACCTCTCACGCAGCAACAACTCTGCCTGACGTGCATGGCGAGCCTGATTCAATCGTTTTCGTGCTTTATTAATCGTCTCCAGTAAACATTCCTTATTAATTGGTTTCACCAGATAATCTAAGACTGATAATTGAATCGCCTCTTGAGCAAAGTTAAAATTTTCATACGCTGTAAGAATTACCAATAGCACTTGCGGATCAATTCGATGTAATTCAGCAAGCGCCTCCAAGCCACTGATCCCAGGCATCTTGATATCCATCATCACTAATTCAGGGTGAAAAATCTCTGCTTTTTCAAGTGCTTCTCGACCCGAACGTGCTGTTTCCACTTCCAGATCAGCTTCTTTAGCTAGAATCAGACTAACTGCTTCGAGCATAATTTTTTCATCATCCACTACTAAAACGCGCATCTATTCCTCCATTTGTCATTGGTAGAATCAACTCAATCGTAGTCCCTTTATCAAGTACACTCTCTATCCGCATTACTTCCTCAAGATTAAAGAAACGCTTCAACCGTTCGTGTACATTCTGCAAACCAATTCCAGTGGTATGACCATTAGCTGCAATCCCTTGTTGTAGCATTCTCAAAGTTTCTAAATCCATGCCACATCCATTATCGGACACCCTAATTATAATTTGCTCCGTTTGGCGAGAAACACAAACTTGAATCTCACCTCTAGTTTCTAATTTTTCAATCCCGTGTATCAAGGCATTTTCAGCTAATGGCTGAATGGTTAGCAAAGGAATCTCAAAATCTGCTATCGCCGGATCAAGCTCAATCAAAAACTGAAAACGATCACTTCCATAACGCGTCTGTAGAATAAAAAAATAGGTTTCCAGATGGGCAATTTCTTCACGCAACGTCACTGGATGATCTAATTTCCTTAAATTATATCGGAGCAAACTTGCTACTTTATAAATATAATCAGAGGTACGCTCTGCTTCTTCAATCACTGCCAATTGCACTCCAGCATTTAACATGTTAAATAAAAAATGGGGATTAATCTGAGATTGGAGCGCATGCAGTTCCGCCTCACGCAAAACAGTTTTCATAACTAAATTTTGCAGTTCTTGTTCTTGTAAGCGAATCTCCAAATCAGAACGGGATTTGATCTCAGCAATCAATTTAGTAATTCCGGCAATCATTTCATTAAACGCCTGAGTAACCACCCCAATCTCATCATTAGTAATAATATCTAAAGGTTTAATTGCAAAATCTCCTTGAGAAACAGTCTCTGCTGCTAAGGATAGTTTTTCTAATGGCTTGGTTAGTCGAAAGGTAGTAGTAATCGCAATTACCAGACTAAAAATTAACGAGCTAATCAAAAGAATAATTCCTAATTTTTGAATAAATAGTAGTTGTTGTGAAACCCGCAAATATTGACGACTATTCTCTTCCAGTTGAATAGTGATCAATCGTTCCACTGCCCATTTAATGTTTGTGTTATAGCGTACAATTTCATTAAATGCCTGATGATAAGCACTACTATTACGGGCTCGCTTAGCTTGTTCGGCAAGATCAGCTTGAATCAAGAAAGCCCGGGTCATATTTTTAACATTCTCAAGCAACAGATAATTCTCTGGCTTTCGATCAACTACTGTTAAATTTGAATATGTTACGTCTACTGTTTGGCGATACTGATAATATTTCTGAAACATATTAAAGTCACGGGAAATAAGGTATTTCTCCAAATAATTAGTCGTATTATCAATACTAGAATTAAAATTCTTTAAAACAATACTATTATTCAATAGAAAATTAATTTGCTCTAATAAACGATGTTCGGTATAGTATGAAAACAAGCTAACCATCATAAAGATCGCGAGCATTGTCAAGAAAGGATATAATAATTTAGTACGAATTGAACGCCAGGGACGCATTTGATTTATTTGCATTTTTATCTACCAATCTCATTTAAAGTTAAAACGTTGCATCATTTGTTTAATATTTTCCACATCAATTATAAAAAGCGGCATATAATAGATTTCATTAATTGCTTGATTCTGTTTATAGCGCAAGATGGTATTCACCGCTTGAACTCCCAATTCACTAGGATCACTTGCTAAAACTGCCGAAATAACACCTTTTCTAATATAGTTGGCAATTTCTACCGTTAAACCAGACCCGATTATTGTAACTTTATTAACACGATTTAGATCTACTACTACTTTAGCAACGCCTAAAGTATCATTCGGATCAGAACAAATAATCGCTTCAATTTCGGGATAGTTTTTCAAGATAAATTGCGCCTGATCCTCGGCACTAATACTCTCACCTTTCGAATTAATAATTAATTTCAAATTTAAATCAGGTCTATTTTGAAGCCCTTTTTTAAGTCCGGTTAAATAATTTTGATAACTTAGTGTTGAAAAATTACCATTAACTAAAGCCGCAATCTTTAAAGATTTTTTATTTTTTTCACTTAAAAGTTTACCTGTTTTATAGCCAAGTTCATAAGTATTAATTCCCACAAACGAACTGCGTTGACAGCCATCAATATCATTAGCTAAGGCTACCACAGGAATTTTTTTTTGAATTGCTTCGTTAATTAAAGACTGAAAAATAGCTTGATTCGGAACAGAAAGTAAAATTCCATCTACATTAGCAAGAATCGACATCTCTAAAAAACGCTCTAACTCTTTTATTTCATAAGCATTAGGTTGTAGATATTCAATTACAGAATTCTCTCGTTTTGCTGTTTCACAGGCAATTTGATAAATTTTTTGAGTTTCGGTACTTTTTTGCGCAATCATCACAAAATGATATTTAAAATTATATTGTACTGGCTGTTTCATGGCAAAGAGATCTTTGGTAAAAAATTTCTCATACCAGAGAAAAAAGGAAAAAACACTCAGCACAAAAAATATTAACACTAGTGAAAACCAAAAAAGTATACTTTGCCATCTTTTTTTCACTATTAACTTTCCCTTCACAAATCCTCTTCTATATACTTTACGTAAAAATTTTTTATTGCCTTGAGCGAAAACATCCAAATAATTCTACTTTCAACTTCTCTTCTCATCCCGAAATAAAATTCCACATAGCTAAAAAAAATACCTTTATCACTTGACTTTATTTAACAGTAAAATTATTCCTCATAAAGATTCGACCATATAATTGATTCATATTGCAACAAAAAGACGCAACCTCCGGCGTCTTTTTGTCAAATAAATTATTATTTAATATTAATTTAAAATTTTATAAATATAAATTATTTATTTAACCTTAAACCAATTAAGATTCATCAAAAATCCGGAGCTGCCCTTAAAGACCAAATATAGATCTTTGACACCACTAACACCACTTATATTACAAGTTACTGTATCCCAAGTTTGCCATCCTTGAGTATTTGAGACTTCGCAAGTTCCAAGCAACGTACCTGTAGGACTATCTAGCCGCAATTCAATCTTGCCTCCAGTTCCACCCGAAGCAACTCGGGCTTCACATACACTTGCTCCGGTTTTAAAATCCAACTGATTATATTTCAGATAAAAATCATTTTTTATAAAACCAATACTCTTGCCACCATCAATATCTTTACAGTCCTCTACTTTTATGTCTAAAGTTTTCTCACTAAAATTCTCTGCTTCAACTTTCAATATATAATCAGGTGTCACTGATGGTGGTGGCGTCACTGATGGGGTTGGTGATACCGATGGGGTCGGCAATGGTACAGGTGTTATTGATGGTAAAGGTAATTTATCAACTGCTTTATACTCAAACCAATCAAAACGAGCTGGAGTTCTAAGATCGGTAATTCCTCTACCACTAGCATAGAGACCAACATATAATCCGTTATAATTAGTGATTCCAACCGATTGGTTCACAGTAAGTCTTCTCAACTCAACGTAATTAGTATTATCTGTCGAATAAGAACAGACATACAGATCGGAAGAGC
>JBFYZC010000367.1:0-3228 GCA_041309705.1 Bacillota bacterium
ACAATATGGGAGAAGCACTTGAAGAATATATCAAAGACCTCTTCGCCAATACATTAACCGAGACTGATGAAGCAACTCGATTAAAAATTTTAAATGAAAAATTTTCATATCTCGGTAATCAAAATAACCCTCCTGATATTATTATTCGTGATGGTGATGCGATTGAAGTTAAAAAAATCGAATCTAAAAATTCAGGCTTAGCCCTAAATAGTTCCTATCCCAAAGCAAAACTATTTGCAACCAGCAAAATGATTACTACTGCTTGCAAAAGTTGCGAAGATTGGACTGAAAAAGATCTTATTTATGCTGTTGGAGTTATTAATAATAATACTCTTGTTTCTTTATGTTTTGTTTATGGAATTGATTATGCCGCGAGTGCAGAGATCTACAAAAGAATTAAAAATGCTATCAGTAGTGGGGTTACTAGTATTCCAGATATCGAATTTGCACAGACCAACGAACTTGGTCGTGTAAATCGTGTTGATCCATTAGGAATTACCTATTTAAGAATTAGAGGTATGTGGCACATTGAAAATCCCATGAAAACTTTTAACTATATCTATACATATTCAGGAAATAAAACCTTTGAATTCATGGCTTTAATCAACGAAGAAAAGTATTATTCATTTCCCGATCAGATTCGTCAGAAGCTTGAAGGCATTACCAAAATAAATAGTGATTTTAATATCGCCGAGGTCAAAATTAAAACACCCGACAATCCCTCGCAACTTAAAAATGCCAAACTAATAACTTTTGCTAGATAAGAGGGGATATAGCTATGAAGATTATCAGTCTATTTTCTGGTGCTGGCGGAATGGATCTAGGTTTTCAAAAAGCTGGTTTTAACATTATTTGGGCTAATGAATATGACAAAACTATTTGGGAAACTTTCGAAAAAAATCACTCCACACCACTTGATAAAAGAGATATTCGTATGATACCATCATGTGAAATTCCAGATGCTGATGGAATTATTGGTGGTCCACCCTGTCAAAGCTGGAGCGAAGCTGGTGCTTTACGCGGTATCGAGGATTCTCGCGGGAAACTATTTTATGAATTCATTCGCATCCTAAAAGATAAAAAACCTAAATTTTTTGTCGCGGAAAATGTTTCCGGAATGCTTGCTGACATCCACAAAGCAGCTGTCCTCAATATAATTCATCACTTTCAGGAAGCAGGGTATGATGTTTTTATTAAATTACTCAATGCAGTAGATTACAAAGTTCCTCAAGATCGCAAACGAGTCTTTTATATTGGATTCAGAAAAGATTTAAAGATTAATTTTGAATTTCCCGACCCTTTAGAGCATACTCTAACTCTCAAAGATGTGATCTGGGATTTAAAAGATTTGGCTCTTCCAGGCAAAGAAAAAAATAAAAGTAATCATGATGCTTGTAAAATCGTCAATCACGAATATATGATTGGTGGTTTTTCAACTATTTATATGTCAAGAAACAGGGTACGTGGTTGGGATGAACCTTCTTTCACTATTCAAGCCGGTGGTAGACATGCACCACTCCACCCTCAAGCACCCAAGATGGTCTTCGTTGAACAAGATAAAAGAGAATTTGTTAAAGGTAAAGAAGATTTATATCGTAGGCTAAGTGTACGTGAATGTGCGCGAATACAAACCTTCCCTGATAGTTTTAAGTTTTATTATCATGATCTCGCCAATGGATACAAAATGATTGGCAACGCTGTGCCAGTTAATCTAGCTTATGCTGTTGCTAAAAAAATTATTGCGACTTTAAAATAAATTATTTCACAAAAATAGGATCTCAAGTCCATGTAACTACTTGCCATTGTATATTAACTAGCTTAAAATAACAATATCAATACACAAAGGAGAATTACTGATGAATACTTACGAAGTAATCCAAAACAGACGTAGCATTAGAAATTTTGCAGCGCGACCCGTTGAAAAAGAAAAGATCGAAAAACTCTTAAGAGCCGGAATGCAAGCTCCCTCGGCTGCCAATCAACAACCTTGGGAGTTTATTGTTGTTCAAGATCAAGCGACACTCAAAAAATTATCCGAGACCCACATCTATGCTACACCAATTGCCGATGCCCCACTAGGAATTGTCGTCTTATCTAATGAAAAAGATCTGATCTTTCCGGTCTACTGGCAGCAAGACCTCGCTGCCGCGACTGAGAATATCCTCTTGGAAGCAGTCGAGCTAGGTTTAGGTGCGGTCTGGTTGGGGATTGCCCCAGAGGAAGACCGGATGGAATATCTGAAGCAATTTTTTAATCTGCCCGAAGGAGTTCAAGCTTTTGCGCTATTAGCCCTTGGTTATTCGGACGAGAACACTTTTGAAGATCGCTTTGATCCAAGTAGAGTTCATTATGAGAAGTATCTCTAAATTTAAAAAAAAGTATGGTAGTCACAGCAGACCGCCATACTTTTTTATTCCCTTCCATCACCATTCCAAATATTTAAGGGCGGTGCTGCGAGAAAATTTTAATAATTGTGCTTCCTGATACTCAAGCGAAACTGAATCAATCTTACTCTCTAAATGTCTGCGATAGACCCGCTCGCGGTACCATTCTGCTTCATTTTGAGTTATTGGTAACTTCGAGCTAATCCTTGACAAATCAGCTTTGATAATTTGAGCCCAGATCGAGGCTGCCCAATCGAGATGATGGTACAGATAAAAACTTGCTAAAATTGTTTCTTCGCGATATTTAGTAAACCAATCTTGAACTGCACTATTATTCTTATATTTCGCTTGGAAGGTCGGGATCATTATCTCATCCCAACAAGCATCCACAAATAAGTGTAACAACCAGCCCGCTTCAAAAGGATTATTCTGAGCAATCTTTTTTCTCAATTGTCGAAGTGCCTCCATCCGGTCAGGAACATTTCGCAAGTGAATTTCATCTTTTAAGTGTCGCTCATTGGTATAATCCGGAGCAAAATTTCCCACCCAAAACAAATCCGGTGCTTCGGGATTTATTTCATATGCTACCAGCAGATGAATCATTGGTGATGGCATTTAATCTTCTCCAATCTTTGCTTCGAGCTATTACTCTTTGAGCAGTCGCTCGATCTCCTGCTGCAAACTTCGGGCTGGCTGGTAGCTTGCTAGTGCTTGGTGAAGTCTCTTTAGATTAACTGCATATTCTCCACTTTGATCATGTAACAGCCGACGTAAAGCCACTACCGTCGCTTGGGAATGCAGCCGTTTCACCACCAAACAAATTCCCGCATACTTAACGCGTGCT
>JBFYZC010000368.1:0-11242 GCA_041309705.1 Bacillota bacterium
CAAGTTCGTAGGCTTCGGCTTCACTAAAGAACTCAAACGTTTCAAGTGCTGCTCGAACCACTTCGCGTCGCGCCTGATCAAGTGCCAGTCGTCCTAGACGATGCCTTTCAGGGTCATTCCAATAATCTTTTGCAGCTCCATTGATTGCTGCTAGTATTGTCTCCACCTCAATGTGCTGCTTTTTTTCTATAAAATCTGTACATACTCTACGCCAGGTAGGAAAGGAGACCTGATGATACGAGAGAATTGTATCATCGAGGTCAAAGAAAATAGCTCTAGGTAACATAGTTTTATTCCATCCTCAAACTTCAACTAATTCCGACTCTTCAGTAGCTACACAAGTGACGTTCTGTCTTGGTGGACGCGGACCAAAATACTGATAGTACTGACACTCAATCTTTCCATTGTAGAGTTTACGGCGGCGGTCAGCACGCTTGCCAAAGACTTTCTCAAAACCCGGATAAGCAGTTAAGACATAAAACGACCAGGTATCCAAGGGCTTGGTAATTTTCGCTAATTCTTGATAGATCTTCTCAACACTCCGCCAATCTTCAAGCCGTTCTCCATAAGGTGGATTACAGACCAGACAGCCATATTTCTGACTATTCTTAAATTCTGCAACTGCTTGTTGCTGCCAGTGAATCTGCCCTTCCAAACCAGCCAGCTTAGTATGATAACGCGCCAGACTAAGCACTTCTGAATCGATATCATGAGCAATAATCTTCAATTTAGTATCACGACGAATTGAATCCTCAGCTTCTTCACGCGCCTGTTGCCATAATTTAGCCGGAATCTGCCCCCACTGCTCGGCGGCAAACTCTCGTTTTAAACCCGGAGCAATATTCAAGCCTATTAAACCAGCCTCAATCGGAATTGTTCCCGAACCACAGAAAGGATCAACCAAGAGACGTTCATGATTCCAGTAACTCAACTGAATCATCGCCGCTGCCAGAGTCTCCTTTAGTGGTGCTTGACTGGATAGTTTACGATAACCACGTTTATGCAAGCCAGCTCCGGTGGTATCAATGGTTAAAGTGACCTGATCTTTTAACAACGCCACTTCAATTTGATATTTCGCGCCAGTCTCCTCAAACCAGTTTCGACGATAAACCTGCTTCAGTCGCTCCACAATTGCCTTTTTGGTAATTGCCTGACAATCAGAGATACTGAATAATTTTGAGTTAACTGACTTACCATCTACCGGAAAACAAGCATCTTCAGGCAGCCAATTCTCCCAAGGCAGAGCTTTCACTCCCTCAAAAAGTTCTTCAAAGGTTAACGCCTGAAAACTACCCACTTCCACTAAAACACGATCTGCCACCCTCAACCAAAGATTGCTGCGACAGATTCCCTCATAGTCACCTTGATAGCTCACGCGTGCATTCTCCACTTTGACCTCAGAAAAACCCAACTCCTTAACCTCACGCGCGACCACTGCCTCTAAACCAAACGTAGCTGTTGCAATTAATTTCAAATCCACCTTACCTCACCTTACCTTTATTAATCAAGATTAATCTTCCACATTTTTAATTTGATTCCTGCATTTTCCTCTATTTTCAATTCTAATTCCCTCATCTTCTAGTATATTTTCCGAAAGATCTAATTCATTTTATCTTCGCAAAAAATCCTTAGTACGTTGGATATTTTCACTCGATATAATGAAAGATCTTTACCGAAAAATATCTAGTATTTATCATCACCATTTATGAAAAAATATAATATTATTAGCTTAACAAACAAAAATTTTGGAGGATTAGGTGGAGCAGAAAAATTTAATTAAACCTCAAAGTATTAATCATTTACCCGACTTTACTCCCGTCATTTCACTCACAAATAATTTTTCAAGTTTCCTCCTCAAGATGCGTCAAAAAAAATGGGACTCCTGGGAAGCTTTCTTACTAAATTTTCAGGGAGAAACTCTCGCCCTACGTCAAGGTGCTGAGGATTTACTGGTTCTAACACATTTGCAGGAGTACTGGCGTCAAAATGAAGTAATTCCTTATCCACACCAGATTGAAACTGTCAAACGAGTAATCTCCCAGATGCACGGACGAGCAATCTTAGCTGATGAAGTTGGACTAGGAAAAACAATCGAAGCAGGAATGATCTTAAAAGAATATCTACTGCGTGGTCTGGTAAAAAAATTTCTCATTCTCACTCCTGCAGCACTCTGTCGTCAATGGGAAGTTGAGTTACGTGAAAAATTTGAAATTCCAGTGATTCTGGCACGTACCGATTATGACTGGAGCTATGATGCGGTGCTGGCTTCGATTGATACTGCCAAAAAAGGAATTCATCGTGAACGAATTCAAGAGCAGTATTATGACCTGATTATTGTCGACGAGGCACACAAATTAAAAAGCTCAACTACTCAAAATTGGCAATTTGTGAATCAGATCAAGAAAAAATATTTTCTGCTATTAACTGCCACCCCACTTCAGAATGATCTGAAAGAACTCTTCAATTTAATTACAATGTTACGCCCGGGACAATTAGGCAACTATCGCAGTTTTAAAAAGAAATATATGCTAGACAAGCGTACCCCACAAAACTCTGCTGAGCTGAAACAACTACTCGGTGAGGTGATCATCCGCAACAAACATGGGGCTAATATGGGGTTTACCAAACGTCATGTGCATAATATCCCCGTAGTACTCTCACCTATCGAGCAACAACTCTATGACCAGGTAACCAGTTTTATTCGTGACACCTTTTTTCAAGGTTCAACTGGTATTGGAGCCTTACCCTTATTGATGTTACAGCGCGAGATCTGTTCCAGTACTTTTGCGGCAGTTCTCACCCTCTTTCGTTTAGCCCAAAAAATTGATGAAGATCAGATCACCGATCCCGAGCGTGCCGCCAATCTCTTTCGCCTGGCACAACAGGTCAAAGATAATAGCAAAATGAAGATTGTTACTGAATTAGTAACTAAAAATCCTGAAAAAATGATTATTTTTACTGAATTTCTCGCCACCCAAAGCTATATTCGCACTCGTCTGGAACAAGCGGGAATTGCCAGCCTCGCTTTTGATGGTAGCCTTTCTGCCAGTAAGAAAGAGTTCACCAAGTATCAATTCAAAACAGATCCTCGTTATCAAGTGCTCGTCTGTACTGAATCTGGCGGCGAAGGAATCAACCTGCAATTTTGTAATACTATGATTAATTACGATCTTCCTTGGAACCCGATGCGCCTAGAGCAAAGAATTGGCAGAATTCATCGCTTAGGTCAGTTACGCGATGTCTATATCTACAATCTCTCTACCTGTAACACCATCGAAGAACACCTCTTGAAATTACTCTCAGAAAAAATTCAAATGTTCGAGATGGTCATTGGTGAAAGCGAGCGTGTGATTGGCAAACTTTGCAGTGGTAAATCTTTTGAAGCACGAATCCTTGAATTAGTAATCAGCTCCAACTCTCATCAGGAACTGCAACAAGGCTTTCAAAGATTAGGACAAGAAATTGATCAACTCTTAGCTCTGGACAATCCAACTTGGGAGGAGATTTTATGAAACAAAATGAAGCAGAGATCTTTCAATTTATGGCTCATGCGCTCCAATTAGCTAATGCTCCCTACAACATTATTAATAATGAACTAATTATGGCGCAATGTCAAATTCAAGTACCACGCAGCTTTTTCACCCCGGCACATATTGAAAACCTCAATTTACAGCTTGTTTGTGTTCCAGAATTACTAAAAAAATACCCCGGCGCCGAATTAGTGACGCGAGGTAGTTTTCGTTTGGAATGGTTTATTGAGGGTATCCGTCAACGTGGACAGCTCACTAAAGCTACTTATCCATATGAACTCAATCCACTTCGCACCAGCAAAGAAATCACTGCTTTACTTGATAAACCAGTAGATTTTTATTTTGAACGCCCCAATTTAACCTTTCAGCCTCATCTCTTCGCTAATTTTCATCTCAGCTTTGAAACCGATGAAAAATTTGAAGAAATGCGCTGTTTAAGCATTAATTTAGTTAGTGGTGAGATTGCTAGCAATCTCTTGAATGCACTGATCAAGAAAAAACTCTCCCCACAAATACCCAAGAAAAACACTACTAAAAAAGCATTCTCCTATCGCGAAGGATTTGAAGCACTCTGGAATCATCTACAATGGAATCTAAAACATCATGATCCTACCTGGATCACCGAAGCTCAACAACGTTGGGAGCAGGAACTAAAGTATCTGGAGGCATACTATCAAGGAAATCAAACCCAGATTGAGCAGAATAATTTTTATCGCCAAGCCGCCGAGATTTATCAGAAATACCAGCCAGCGATCCATGTACGCCTTACTAACCTGGCATTACTCTATCTACCACTAATTACTTTTACCGTAGAAGCACACGACTCCAATACTACTTTACCTCTTTTAATTTATGACCCAGTACGCCAGAGAATCTCTTGGGAAAAGACTAACTCATCTGTTCACTTTCCTTGATTAAACTTAATGCGTTTGATGATATTTCCTGATTTTTGGCACTAATCTCTTCCACAGTGGCAGAGATTGTTCCGATCATCTCGTTAACCGAGGTAACTTTATTCTCAATCTCATCTGAAAAAGCTAATAAGGAAGTCATCATTTCATTCATCATTTCTTGATCAGCTTGAGTGGCTTCAGCCATTATGCGTGACTGTTCAGATAATTTTTTAACTTGATTGGACACCGAAACAAATCCTTTCGCCTCTTGTCCTGCTCTCGCAGCTTCAATGCTAGCATTGATTGCCAAAAGATCAGTTTGCCTTGAAATTCCAACAATTTTCTTGGAAGCTTGCATCAAATTAACTACTTTTTCCAACATTGTCGTGACACTCAAGCGTAATTGATTGGAACCTTCCATAATCGTACTGATCTCAATCGCAATCTTCCCAATATCGTGAGCTGTATGCTCTGTACCCTTAGCGACCTCTTCAATCGAGACTTGAATTTCTTTTACTCTTTCCTGAAGATAATCTGCTTTATTCTGGTTTACCTGATTTAAACGCGAAACTTCATCTAATGCACTTTTAATCTGATTATTATTCTCTTCTAATTTCTGCTGACCTTTTAAAATTATCTGTCGATTGTAGTCCATACAATTTTCTAAAAAATTCATTCCATTACCAATCGCTTTTGCCATTTCACGACAGCTATGGTAACCACATGAGGAACAATTAATCTCGCGTGACTCAATTGTATTTTTAGATAGTTTTAAGAAAATCTCCTCATACTCTTGATTAGAAAATTCTTTCATATGAATAAAATCTCGATCTCTACTATAAACACGATAAAAATCTTCTATTTTCAACTCTCGATCCATTTTTTTATATAATGTTTGTATCTGTTTTTCAAGATAAGCAGATTTCTCTGCCAATTTCGTCTGCTTCAGCTGATTAAATTTAAAATCAATCTCATCAATATTTTTATTACGGCAAGTTCCAGTACCCAAATTACAACCATCGCTACAATTCAAAGCATCAACAATCAAAGGGCGTGTCAAATTTTTCTTACTTCGCAGATAATATTCCTTTAGATATGGATAAACCTTTTCATGTCCTTCAATCTGACGAATCCAAGCATCTTTTAGAAAAAAATTAACATTCTCCCGCAAACCACCTGGACGACTAAATAAAAAACCTAGACCGGATTCAAAATTATCAAAATTAACTGGTTGAAATTCAGTATACCAAACTTGACGTTTATCCAAATATTCCTGTATTTTTTTAAAAGTAACATTATACTTTACATACCCAAAAGTATTCGGATCATGAATCTCATCAATTTTCCCAATACATGGTGATAAAAAGGCGATATCATGCGTGACTTCTTGATATTTTCGCAAATAGACTGCTGTTGCCAGCATCGGGCTATGAATCGGTGCTAAATATTCCATTAATTCCGGCAGATACCGTTGCACATAATTAACCACTGCTGGACATGGTTGGGCAATAATTGATTTAAGGTGTTTTTCTTTAATCACTTTTATATATGCCCAGATAACAATGTCCGCACCAAAAGATACATCGTAAATCGATTTTATCCCCAAAGATTTTAAATAGCCAAATAAACGTAAATAATCTTCAAAATTAACTCGAATTGATGGAGCTGCAATCACGGTAATCATCTTACCTAGTTTTAAATCCGTAAAAAACTGTTCAGTATCATCACGATAGTCGCGTGCTTGATGATCACAAACCTCGATACATTTACCACAATGAATACATTTAGTGGGATCAACTTTAACTTTAAATTCTCCATTACCTGTTTTATACGCAAAATTCGCTCCTTCAACAGGACAATAACGGATACATTTATTACAACCTTGACACTTACTTTCATGAATGAAGATTATTTCTCGAAACTCTGCCATTAAATAAACCTCCCTGTATAAAATTTTCATCCTAAAATTTTTAAAATTCTTAACTTGAAAATTAAATATTTCCCCTAAAACTCCTCATGATAAATAATCGTAACTTTTTCGTCAATCCCTTAGATCCAAAATAACTCAACTTCAAGCTTTTATATATTTTAATTACAAAAAGAAAAAAGCCAGCATTTACTGCTAGCTTTTCGAAAAAAAATTCACTTTCATGACAAATTAATAATTAAAGTCATTAAAATGGTAAAAAATACAACTTGCAACCACTAACCCTGCAGTTTCCGTACGGAAAATTCTTGGTCCTAAAGTGACTGGAATTGCCCCATATGCCAGTGCTTGCTCGATTTCTGTCACAGAAAATCCTCCCTCGGGACCAATTAATACCGTAATCTGTTCTGGAATATCTGTTTGTGCTGACAATACCTGTTTTAATGATTTCTCACGTTCTCCCTCCCAAGGAATTAAAATTAATCCCTTGATAGTTGTAGCTAAAAATTCTTCCCAACTTAAAATGGGGAATAATTGTGGGAGAAGCTGACGACCTGATTGCTCTGCCGCTTCTTTAATAATCCTCTGCCAGCGTTCAGTCTTTTTTGTGACTGCTTGAGATTCTAACTTCAAACTACTTCGCTCACTCAAAATCGGCTGAAAAGCAGTTACCCCAACTTCGGTATTTTTCTGTAACACTAATTCAAATTTCTCTGCCTTCGGCAGACTTTGCACCAATTTTAATTTCACTTTGGGCTCACTAGGACGGGCAATTGTTTCTACTAATTCTGCGACTAACTTTTCGGGAGCAATTTCAAGAATTCGCGCCCGATACTCATTACCCTGACCATCTAAAATACTCAGCTCATCACCTGTTTTTTTTCGTAAAACCTTGCAAAGATGATCTCGGTCAGCACCATCTAAGTATACTTTATTCTGTTTAATCTGATTACTTGTCACAAAAAAACGTGTCATTTTTGCTTAACCTCTCGATAAAGCAGATTTAATTGCGACCCATTCCTCATCTATTACTACTGCATCGATCTCAAAACCATTTGCTTTTAGAGCTGCTTCAACTTCTGGCAAACGATCCTGAATGATTCCCGAAGCTAAAAAGATCCCTTCTGGCTTCAGCACTCTCTTTAAGCTAGGAATTAATTCAATAATAGCACTGGCAATAATATTTGCCACCACCAGATCATACTTGGTGGACAGATCAAATTCGAGCAAGTTACCCTCTTTAGTTTGAATCAACTCATTTAACTGATTACGTTCAATATTTGTCTGAGCAACCTTGATTGCTAAAGAATCCAGATCAGTAGCTAAAATCTCGGTTGCTCCCAATTTTGCAGCAACAATTGCTAAAATTCCCGAACCAGTCCCAAGATCTAGTACCTTACGCCCTACTAGGTCAAAATCTTGTAGTAATCTAACACAAAGATGAGTAGTCGGGTGACTGCCAGTACCAAAAGCCATTCCTGGATCAAGCTCAACCACCAATTCTTCAGGTTGTGCCTCATAACTTTCCCAGCTTGGTTTAATCACAATTTTCCCGTTTTTTTCTGGTTTAAAATAACTCTTCCAAGCTTCAGCCCAGTCTTCTTCATGAATCTGCTTTATCTGAAACTCAGGCAAATATCCCAAGATCTCAGTTAAACGTACTTTAATTCGCTGCAAACGTTCACCAAAACGTTCATCGACCGGTAAATAAGCTCTTAAACCATACACTTGGGGTAATTGATCTAAAAAAGCTTGACTGGGAATCTCATCGGCTTGTAGTGTTTGTTTGGCTAAAAGATCTGGCTCATCATAAACAACTCCACCAGCACCTTCTTCAAATAAAATTTCCGCTACCAATTCGCCAAACTCTTCCGATAATTCAAGTTTGAGTTCGCTCCATAAATTATCTTTCATCTTCATTCCTTATAATATAATCAATTTTTACTTATATATTAACGAAACGCATCCTTTACTTTATCAATAAATCCCTTTTCATCCGGATTAACCTGTTCTCCGAAGGAGATTGCTAATTTTTTCAGCAGTTCACGCTGCTCCGAATTTAACTTTGTAGGAATCACGATTCTCACTTTTACCAGATGATCACCACGACCATGCCCGCGCAGATGAGTGACCCCGCGCCCCTTCATTTTAAAGACAGTTCCATGTTGTGTTCCTTCAGGAATTTTCAACTCTACTTTGCCATCCAAGGTATCCACCACAATGGTTGTTCCCAAAGTCGCCTGGGTCATACTTATTTTCTTTTCACTGATTACATCATCGCCTTGGCGTTCAAATTCAACGTGTGGTTTAATAAAAATAGAAATATATAAATCCCCGGCAGGACCACCACGCATTCCTGCTTCGCCTTCTCCAGAAACTCTCAGCCGCGAACCACTTTCAATTCCGGCTGGAATCTTGACATCAATTTTACGAGTTTTACGAACTCGACCACTACCATTACATTCATCACATGGAGTCTCTACCAGTTTTCCTTCACCACGACACTGATCACAAGTCCGCACATTTACAAATTTACCAAACGCAGTGTTCTGCACCACCTGTACCTGACCGCTACCATTACAACTGGTACAGGTACGAATCGGAGTTCCAGGTTTGGCACGATTACCTTTGCAGGTCGGACAAGTCTCAGTGCGAGGAATCTCAACCTTGGTCTCTTTTCCAAAAGCAGCTTCTTCAAAAGTAATCTCTAAATCATAGCGCAGATCATTGCCACGTTGTGCTCCGGTTTTTTGACCAGTGCTCCCACGCCCGCTGCCTCCAAAAAACATATCAAAGATATCTTCAAAGCCAAAATCTCCAAAACCACCGCCTGCACCCCCAAAATTAGCATCAGCAGCAGCATGCCCATATTGATCGTAAGCTGCTCTTTTTTGCGGATCGCTTAAGATACTATAGGCCTCATTGACCTCTTTAAATTTCTCCTCTGCCTCTTTGGAATTATCTTTATTCACATCAGGATGATGCTGACGGGCTAATTTTCGAAAAGCCTTTTTCAGCTCTTCTTCGGTAGCACTTTTGGAAACTCCCAGTACCTCATAATAATCTCGCTTATTTGCCATTGCCATTCCTTCTTTTATTTAGAAGGCGACAAAATTTTGCCGCCTTCTTTAATAATTTTACTCAAATTTATTTGTCATCTTGCACTTTATAATCAGCATCTACAGTTGGACCCTCTCCAGGACCATAGTTATCTGTCCCTCCAGCATCTGCTGTTCCGGAATCGCCAGGTGCTGCTTGATTATAGATCGTCGCTGACAGCTCATGTAATGCCTTTTCTAGTTTCTCTTTGCCGGCTTTAATTTCACTGATATTCTTGGCAGTTACTGCTTTTTGCAGTTCTTCTTTGGCGGCGTTAACCTTCTCCACTTGAGCTTGGTCTGCCTTTTCACCTAGCTCTTTGAGACTCTTCTCAGTGGTATAAATCAAGCTATCTGCTTCATTAATTGCCTCAATCTCTTCCTGACGTCGCTTATCTTCCTCAGCATGAAGTTCGGCATCTTTCATCATCTTCTGAATCTGATCTTCTTTCAAACCACTCGAGGTAGTGATAGTAACTTTTTGTTCTTTACCAGTACCTTTATCTTTGGCAGAAACATGCACAATTCCATTGGCATCAATATCAAAGGTAACCTCAACCTGTGGTACACCACGTGGTGCTGGAGGAATTCCATCGAGACGGAACTGTCCCAAAGTAATATTATCAGCTGCCATGGGTCGTTCCCCTTGAAGCACATGAATATCAACCGCAGTTTGATTATCGGCTGCTGTAGAGAAAGTTTGACTTTTTGCAGTTGGAATAGTGGTATTGCGATCAATAATTCTAGTAAAGACACCACCCAAAGTCTCCAGACCTAAAGAAAGTGGAGTTACATCGAGTAATACGATATCTTTCACTTCACCAGTTAAAACACCAGCTTGAATTGCTGCCCCAACTGCTACTACCTCATCAGGATTTACCCCTTTATATGGTTCTTTTCCAGTAATCTTCTTCACAATTTCCTGCACCGCTGGAATACGAGTCGAACCACCCACTAAAATAATCTTATCAATATCCTTAGCCTCTAAACCAGCATCTGCTAAAGCACGTTTGGTTGGTCCAGCGGTTGCTTCCACTAAATCTGAAGTAATCTCATCAAATTTTGCACGAGTTAAAGTTAAATCTAAATGCTTCGGTTCGCCATTTACTGCAGTAATAAATGGTAAGCTAATCGAAGTTGAAGCCAGCCCAGAAAGTTCAATCTTAGCTTTCTCAGCCGCTTCTTTCAAACGTTGTAATGCCATTCGGTCATTACGCAGATCAACACCTTGATCACGTTTGAACTCTTCTGCCATCCAACTAACAACACGTTCGTCAAAGTCATCGCCACCCAAACGGTTGTTACCGCTGGTTGCTTTAACTTCAAAAACACCATCACCTAATTCTAGAATCGAGACATCGAAAGTTCCGCCACCCAAATCATAGACCAAAATAGTATGATCTTCACCCTTCTCCAGTCCATAAGAAAGTGCTGCCGCAGTTGGCTCATTTACAATTCGCAAAACTTCCAAGCCGGCAATACGACCTGCATCTTTGGTTGCTTGACGCTGCGAGTCGGAGAAATAAGCTGGAACAGTAATTACTGCTTTATCAATTTTTTCGCCCAAGTAAGCTTCGGCATCGGTCTTCATCTTTTGTAGTACCATCGCAGAAATTTCCGGAGGAGTATATGATTTGTCATCAATTGATACCTTATAATCTGTGCCCATACGACGTTTAATTGAAACGATTGTTTTATCTGGATTAGCTACTGCTTGTCGTTTAGCTACCTGACCTACCATCCGTTCTCCCGTTTTTGAGAAAGCAACTACCGAAGGAGTGGTTCTGCCACCTT
>JBFYZC010000369.1:0-2792 GCA_041309705.1 Bacillota bacterium
ATAATTTTGTGCTGGTGCAGGCGAGAAGATTAGGTGCCAGTCCATTAGAAGTAGCTTTCTTAACTGCCTGCCCGTTTATCTGGATGTTACTTTCGCCACTTTGGGAGAAGTTTTGGGGACGTCAAAATCCTTTTCAGATGGTCTTTATTTTTGATGGAATTGCTCGGTTGGCGTTGATTTTATTATTAGTAAATAATAGTCTGCTCTGGTATCTCTGTTTATTTACCATCTACTATCTATTAAGCTCGATTAGTGCCACCATGTACGGACGAGCAATGTGTCTCGCCTATACTCCGCAAGTGCGCGGGACTTTTATGGGGTGGGTACGAGTCGGACTCTCACTAGCCGCAGTAATCTCGCTGTTTATGTCAGGAAAATTACTACCACTTTGGGGGGTACAACGTTATTTTGCTTTTTTAGCGCTCTTTGGAATTGCTTCCGCTTGCCTCTTTAAACAGATTAAACCATTAGCACCAGCAGATTCAGTTATTCAGACAAATTTTAATCCCAAAAGTCTCTCAATGTTGGAAGTCTTGCAGACAGATCGACAGTATGCTCAATATATGTTGATCTTATTTATCTTTGGAATTGCTAATTTAATGTTAATTCCGGTCTTCACGCTTTATCAGGTAGATATCTTAAAGATCAGTGATGGCTTTATTTCAGTGATGGCGTTAGTAACTTCGGCGTCCTCGTTGGTCTTTTATTTAGTGGGCGGGCGATTGATTGACCGAGGAACTCCAATTAAATTGATTATAGAAATTTTTCTGTTAGCTGCCTTGATTCCTTTAATCTATTTATTGATGGGAAGCCAAGTCTGGTGGCTGTTTTTGATTGCAATTATTTTAGGAATGGTCAATGCCGGAGTGGATTTAGCCTCATTAAACAGTGTGCTTTGTTTTGCAAAAAGTGATGAAAAAGTCGGCTCATATATGGCAGTGCATATGAATCTTCTGGGTTTGCGCGGGACGGTTGGACCACTTATGATTCCGTTTTTAATCAAGCAATTGACGATGCAAGGAGTTTTTATTCTCGTAATTTTGTTCTATTTAATCTCGTGGTATCTCGGAAAGCGTTTGCTAAAAAGGATTAATGTAGTGCCAGAGTTACCAGAAATAACAGTTGAAACAGGAGTTAATGGATAATAAATTAAAGCTGAGTGAAGTGTTACTCAGCTTTTTGGTTTAGTAAGGAAGATTTTTTATGACTGAATTTTATTCCCTTGCGCGGATCTCTTGAAGTTTATCTGCGATAGCTTCATATTCTTTCTCGAATAAGTTTGGTAGATAGCGCCAGTGATAATAGAGGGGATATTCGTAACAACAATATCCGGCATCTGGAATGGCGGCAGCTATTTTTGCAAAAGCTTGATTTACATCATGAGAGATGACTTCATTTTCTCTGGTTAAATGTGCTAATACCATAATTGCAGCCACCGTAGTCCAATCACGCGCACCAAATAATATCGCATATAGGGCTTTTTTTCTTACCGAATCTTCCCAGCCTTCGTCTAAATGAGCAATTACCTGTGCGACAGCTAATTGAACACGTGGAAGCCATTCTAGAGCAGTTTTTCCTTCTGGTAAAACTGGTGGATGAACCATTACTGCCAGCAACTCTTGAACCCGATTGGTAGAAATTTTTTTGGCAATACGACTCGCCAGTGCCCATTGTTTTTCAAATTCATACGGTTCATTAGCGATTTGGGTGATATATTGATACAGATCGTCATTGGGTTTCAAAAGGGCAGGATATGGATCAGTTCCGTTAAATTTCCAGAGTTCCCAGAGACATGGTTCGAGAGGGATTCTAGGGTCTGGATCTGGAATGGTCTCTACTGAAAGATCTACCTTAAGCTCTCTTTGAAACTGAGTTTGGAAAGCAAGTAGATTACTGGGTGCTTCCAAGTAATTTGTATTGCAGGAAAAATTATCTAAGTCAACCTCTTCATCAATCATCTGCCGGAGGATATCTGCCATCGCATCGGCAGGCTCAGGTAAATAGCCTGAATATGGGATGTATTTACTACATATTTCTCTAGCGCGATGGTTTTTTAGTTCGCCATAGGCTAAAGCAGATAGTTCTTGGGGAAATGTTTCATCTGGGAATTCTTGTTGGTAGTCGATCTTCCATTGACAGAATAATGCAGAAGGATAAGCCCATTCATGCTCAGAGTCTTGTTTTAAAACCTCGTGATACCATGCAAGTGCCTTTGACCATTGCTGAGCGTTGAAGTACATATCAGCAGCTTCGAGTCTAGCAGAAAGGTCGCTAGGTTTGAATTTTAAAGCTTCTTTAAAGTTAGACTCAGCTTGCTTGTATGATTGAGCTTCTCTTAAAATTAATCCGGTGGCAATCGAGGTATGCCAGCCTGGATGGGTTTGTTGATATTCTTTGGCGAGACGGAGAGCTTGCTCGTACTTACCAGCTTTTCTTGTTAGTCCTAGATAGGTCATGATAAATATTTCATTAACCTTAAAGTATTTCGGATATTCAGTGGCAAGGGTGAGATAACCATTTAAATATTTTTCTTGACTCACTGTTAAATAGTTGTATTCGGGGAAACGATTTAGGGCTCTACTAAGTGTATAGAAGGCGTTTTCTTCTGAGATCGATTTAAATCCCGATTCATTTAGGAGCCAATTTAATCCCCAACAGTCCATATATTTTACATCTGGTTTGACAGAGCTGATCTGGTCTAAGAGGGAGATTGCGTCATCTAAATGACCTGTTTTGGCATAATGATATGCTCGAATTGCTTCACTTGCATAGTACCTTTCTTCATCATCTGG
>JBFYZC010000370.1:0-2581 GCA_041309705.1 Bacillota bacterium
CCAGGCAATCTATCAGGCTTTTGTAAGCTAAAAAATAGGGGCTGTTGCGTTCACCAGCACGTAGGGATCGTTCCAGACCATGTAGGAGTCATTCACCAGCATTTAGGAGCAACGAATCAGCTCCCCCCGCTGTCGCGACCCCCTCGTCAGGGGGTTTGGATTGGGGGAATGCCTTAGATCTTGAATGCACTTGAAAAATACTGCTCCGTTGATTCAATAAAGGAGACTACTAGCAGCTAATATATAGTCAGTAGCTAAGTTTCCTCCTTGCTCGAAACTAAATCCCCCTCTCTGAGGGGGAAAATGCGCAGCATAGGGGGAGTTGTTCCAACCTCACGCGTCTCGCCTCCGGCTTCCAGATCAGGGGGAGTAAATCTCGTCTCTCGCCTCCAACTTCCCACTTCTAGCTATCCCCCCACCATGCCCTGTCGATAAGCGTAAACTGCCACTTGAGTACGATCTTCCAAACCCATTTTCCGCAAGATACTGCTGACATGATTTTTAACAGTTTTCTCACTGATAAAAAGCTGCTCGGCAATTTCTTTATTACTATGACCACTGGCAATACAGTTAATAATCTCGTGTTCGCGTTGGGTCAACCCAAACTGTTCGGGATGAATTATGGGACGATCCGAATTCAGCAACTGACGAAATTCATTTAAAATCTTCGCGAGCAGACCCGGTTGAATATAAGCCTCTCCTTGGGCAACAACTCGAATTGCGGCAAATAAGGTTTCCGGATCAGTATCTTTCAGGAGATATCCTAATGCACCAGCTTTAATAATCTCGAAGACATGCTCCTGATTGGCATCCACGGTTAGTGCCAGCACATTAATCTCCGGCAAAGCTGCTTTCAACTCGGCGGTGAGTTCGATCCCATTTTTACCGGGCAAATTCAGATCCATTAGAATGACATTTGGTCTTAAGATACCTGCTTGTTCTAAAACTTCACTTCCGTTTTGGATCTCACCCACGACCAAAAAGTCTGTTTCCAGGCTTAAGAGTCTTTTTAAGCCTTGACTGAGGAGGGGATGATCATCAACCAGCATCAGTCGAATTGTCAGCATAGCTCACACCTCCCATCACCAAGTTAAGCAGATGTTTTTTGCATCGGAATATTTACCGCAATCTCTGTTCCAGCTCCCGGAGCAGTTTTAATATTAATTTTTCCATTAATTAATTCAATCCGTTCTTTCATACTTAAAAGACCAAAACTAACTTTCCCGGTCTTTTCAGACATTATTTTAGAGAGATCAAAACCTTTGCCATTATCTTTAACCATCAAAATAATCTCATCAAGTTTAAACTGAATTTTAACGATAATACGTTCTGCTTGGGCATGTTTTTTGGCATTATTTAAAGCCTCTTGAATCATGCGAAACAGAGCTACTTCATAACTGTTCTCCAGACGTCGTTCTTCTCCAGCGAATTCAAATTGAGTCACTAAACCTTCCTGATCTTTCAATTCTTCTAAGTAACGGCGTAAAGTTGGAATCAGTCCCAGATCATCCAGGGTCATCGGGCGCAGATTAAAAATAATCCGTCGCACCTCTTTCAGGCAGTCTTTCACAAAGACCTTCAAATTTGCCAGTTCATCAACTACTTCCTTGCGATTGGCATGAAATAATTTCTCGCAGATCTCTGCCCGCAAGACTACATTCGCCATTGATTGTGCCGGACCATCGTGAATCTCGCGCGCCACGCGGCGTCGTTCTTCTTCTTGAGCCATAATAATCTGGGCTGCCATCATTTGACGTTGTTGAATTCCTTCCATCTTGTGACTTAATTCATTTAAATTACCACTTAAAAAGGTTAACGCCAGATCTACTTTGGAGACTAACTCTTCTGCTTTTTTAAAGACTTCACCTACTCTAGCAATCGAGCGCGAAAGTTCTTCACGTCTTGCCCGCAGTGTACGTTCCTTCTCACGTTCCGTCGCGAGTTTCGTTTGTAATTCCGAAGCATTCCGATAAGCTTCTTCATTATCTTTTTCACTATATTTTTGATAATTCCGACTGACCTCCATCAGATGCAGCCGAGCTTTTTTATATTCTTCCTCTAAAGTATCCACTAACTTAATGGTGGCATCGACCTCTAGGGTAACCTCTTCATACTCATCCTGTACTTTTTTATGTACATCCTTCGAAGTAGTTGCAATCTCGAAAAGATTATCCTTACTGGAAGAGATGGTATCCATAGTATTCTTGACAATTGTATCGAGCATTGACACATTGTATTCTTCGTTCATTGCCTCGCCTCCGCGGATTTTTAACTTGCTAATAAAAATTTCGGCAAAAATTATGACAAACTTTAGTTAATTTATGGTTGAATCAAAAAACCCCACTTTTGTCTGATACAAAAATGGGGTCTTATAGTTACCTCAAACTTTACTTGCGGTTGCCTGCTGCAAGGCTGCAACCTTATCCAAACGCTCCCAGGGGAGATTCAGATCTAATCGTCCAAAATGTCCATAAGCAGCGACTTGTCGATAGATTGGCTGACGTAAATTCAGATCACGAATAATTGCTGCGGGGCGGAAATCAAAGGTTTGATTTACTAGCTCAGCAAGCTCAGCATCACT
>JBFYZC010000371.1:0-7182 GCA_041309705.1 Bacillota bacterium
ATATAGTTTCCAATAAATTAGATCTTTACCGGAAAATATATAGCTAGAGCGGGAAACCAGTTATTGGAGGCATAATTTACATGAAGCGAATTGTTAGTGTTAGTCTGGGAAGTTCGACCCGGGATCATGCGGTGGAAGTGGAATTCTTAGGGGAAAAGGTTTTGGTTGAACGAATCGGAACTGATGGTGATCTACAGAAGGTACTGACATTAATTGAATCATTGGATGGTAAGATTGATGCTTTTGGAATGGGGGGAATCGATCTTTATCTGGTAGCAGGGAAACGACGCTTTTTAATTCGAGATGCAGCTAAAATTGCCAAAGCTGCTCAACTAACTCCGATCTTGGACGGGAGTGGACTGAAGAATACTCTGGAACGTCGAGTGGTAAATTATTTACAGGATTCCATGGGAATTGAATTAAAGGGTAAGAAAGTCTTAATGACCTCGGCAGTGGATCGTTTCGGGATGGCAGAGGCATTTGATGCTGCTGGTTGTCAGATGCTTTTTGGTGATCTCATCTTTGCGCTAGGAATCCCAATTCCCATTACCAAATTGAGTACTTTGCAAATGGTTGCTAATTTAACACTGCCAATTTTAACGCGCATGCCCTTCAAGATACTCTATCCTACCGGAAGTAAACAAGAAGATCAGACTCCTAAATATAGCAGTTATTATACTGAAGCTGAGATTATTGCAGGAGACTTTCTGTATATCAAGAGATATATGCCTGTTGATCTGACTGGGAAGATTATTGTAACGAATACTGTCACCAGTAAAGACATTGAAGAATTAGGACAACGTGGCTTGAAAACTTTGATTACTTCCACTCCGGAGATGTTAGGGCGTTCTTTTGGTACGAATGTGATTGAGGCACTTTTGGTCTCATTTTCAAAGAAATGTCCCGAAGAATTAGTGGAGCAAGATTATCTGGATCTTCTGGATCAATTACAATTTCAACCACGCGTAGTTAACTTTTGATTTTGAAATAATGGAGTGAATAAGATGAAAAAAATTTTGAGTTTGGGGTTCGGAATAATCCTTCTTTTTGCGTTGACAACAGTAACCTGTGCCAATGGGTTGACACTTGCGTATGACTATCTGGAGGTTGATAGTTGTGTCTCAGGCTGTGCTACCGGTTGTGTTACTAGTTGTGCCACCAGTCTGCTAAATAGTGCACTAGAGATACTACCAACCAAAACAATTAAGTTTGCGGGGACTTCAGGGGTAGGATTTGATGAGTTTGAGAAGTTGATGCCACTTGGATTCGAAATGCAGGCGTTGTTTGGTTTAGGATTTGAAGCGAATAATAACTGTGAGGTAATTCCAGGATTAGAACTAGGGCTACTAGCCAATAATAGCGAGCATGTTATCTTCTACTACGCTTTTGGCACAAAAGTTAATTATTTTCCACAGAGTGTTAATTCGAAACTGTTTTTTACTGGTGGAGCTGATTTTTGTGGCGCAAATGGTAGCTGGAATGATTACCTAGTGACCTCGGGACATATGTATTTTAGAACAAATTTGGGAGTTGGGTTGAAACTTACTAACAATTTAAGATTTGAAGCTACATATAATATATTTTTACTTGGCTCCTCAAATTTTGAGGATGAGCTGGATGGAACATCTTTTTCTTCGAAAATGAAGAATTATTTCTCGATTGGGTTGAGTGTTGGTAAGTTTAGTATGCCGCAGTTCAAAACAGTACAGACGAAGAAGGATGATATACAAAGTAAAAATTCAAGCGAGAATAACTCTCAAATTAAAGAATCTCAGCTTGAAAAATCTGAAACAGGCTGCGCTAAAGATTGTGATCAAGATTGTAATAATGAATGTGATGAATGTGATGTAGAAGTAAGCGTAGAATGTGAATTAGATTGAACTGAGAAATTACAGGCACATGTAGGCGTGTGCCTTTTTTAATTGAACATATAACAGATGGAAGTAATTTTAAAATATTGGAGTGAATCAAGTGTCTCGTAAGTATCTGATGATTTTTTTGCTGGGAATTATATTTGTTTTTTCTTTTACTAAGCCACTGAAGGCAGAAATTAAACAAGAACAGACGAAGAAAGATGAAGTATTGATGAATTTAGGTAGTAGTTGTGCCAGTAGTATGATAGAGGATTGTGTGAGTAGTTGTGTAAGTAGTGTTTGTGAGGAAATTTTTAAAATATTACCAACCAAGATAGTAAAAGCTTCATTGGGACCAGCAGTGCAATTCGAGGGTGTGGAATCACTAAATAGTAATGTCGCCAAATTTGAATTTCTGCTGGGAGGTGGTTTTGGTTTTGAAGCAAATGAAAAATGGGAGTTACTGCCAGAATTGCAATTCGGAATGATGACTAGTGATCAAAAATATAATGCTTTAGGATATTTTTCGCTTAGTGGAACAGCTAATTATTTTCCGAATACTATAAATGATCCACTCTACTTTACGGGTGAAGTAGCTATTTTGAATTTATTCGGTAGATATGAAGATTATCTGGTGAGCCATCAAAATTTGTATACTCGTTTTAACTTGGGAGTAGGTTGCAAGATTATCAATCAGTTGCGTTTGGAGCTAACATATAATCTTTTTGCAGGTGGTGCATCATTATTGCAAAATGAACTAACTGGGGCGAATACTGTGACCAGATTGAAAAATTATTTTTCATTAAATATTTTATTTGGACAGTTTACGACGCCTAAAGCGGGAAAAGTTGAAGAACAACCAGTAGTTGCAGTAGAAGAATAGTTTTCCAAAAGAAGTTACATGTAAAGCGAGGGATTTATGTCTCCCTCGCTTTTAATTATCTGATTAATTTACTTCTTTGGGGTCTGAACCGTATTGGTTTGAACCTTTTTCACCTTCAGTAGCAGCAAGAATTAGATTATAGAAGGGGATGATAATATACCAGCCGGGTTTTCCTACGTCTTGCATTCTGCGTACACCTACTGCAAGTGAAGGAACTAAAACAGCGAATGAATAAAGATTCACAATGAAACCAAGTTTAATGAGACCTAAAATAAATCCTAAACCATATATAATAATGCAATTTACCAAGGCGAAATACCAGAATTCACTTCGACGAGCTCTCCCACTGAAGGTAGCATAGTTTTGCAGAACTTTTAAATAATATTCCATGTTGTCACTCCTTGTTGATTTTTCTTGTTTTTAAGTTGATGACAGAAATATTTGTAACCAGTCTGTTTTGGAGAAATTGGATACAAAGTTTGATGATTTTATAAGATTCATATTTTGAGTTGAAAAATATATAAATACCACTTTGGAATTTTTCTAGACTCACCTCCTTGAATTATTATTGCTGTTGAATTTGTAATGTTTTGCTTTTAATGAAAATTTAGATGTTTGGTTTGTTTTTGTAATAAACAAAAATATTTTTGGGGTTTTGTTAGTTTTTAATCTTTACATTGACATTTTAACATATTATGGAAAAAATATCAATAATAGGTTTTGAAAAATAAATGGGAGTGAAAATCTTGCTGTGAAATAAATAAAGATTTTGTTCTAATCAGCCAGCTTGATTCATAAATGATCTATATACTTTACAGCAAAGATCTTTTATTGTATCGAGTGAAAATATCCAAAGCACTAGGGATTTTTTGCGAAGATAAAATGAATTAGATCTTTTGTAAAGTATCTATATACTTTACAGTAAAGATCTTTCATTATTAGGAGCGGTAAAATGGCTGATATGAATTTTGGTTTTCTTTCGCCATACCTCAAAGCTCAGTCATGGTATCAGTTTTTAAAGTTTCTGCCAGATGTGTTACGTTATTGGCATGGACCAAAGAGTGTGGGGGGAATTGTAGGGGAATTTCTTGATTTGCCTGCTGTTTCGGGATATGGCTGGCAGCTCCCCTTGTGCTCGGGAATTCTTTGGAATAAAACGAAACAAGAAGAGATCTGGAGTTTTTTTCTAAAAAAACTGCAGCAAGCAGAGATCAGAGTTTTAGGAATTGAGCGGGGAAGTTTTGTAGATCCGCCGTTAGCACTGCGAAATTCTCCTGTATTTCCGGGTGTTAGTGATGGGAAGGTTTTGGAGATGTTGATTTTTTTAAATCGGTTACCAACTATTTTACGCAGTTATGGAATTACTCCACAAAAAGCTAAAGCCACTATTGTTTGGGAAGAGGGCAATTTGGGATTAGTCTGTGCACGTTTAATCTCGGAACAAATGCGTTTTTTGACTTTGGTTAATCCCAATATTGTGTTACTAGAAAGAGCTGCAGGACAGATTATCAGTGAAAGTGGAATTTCACCACAAGTTACTACAGAACTGGCAAATGGGATACGTAATTCAAGATTGGTAATTATTTGTGGTAGATTAATTAAATATGCTGAGGTTTTAGAAGTTCCAAAATTAATTCGTTGTGAACTCTTCACTAATCGCCCGTCATTAATTAATATGAATTTTCGATTGCCCTTAACTATTACGCATCAACAAGAGAAATTGCCATTTTATCCTGCTTTGACTGAGTCGGTACTACGAGTGGCTTTTAATTTGGAACGTGGTTTCTGGTCGGGGAATGAACTTACAATAGAACGAGTTTTGAAGCTGGGATTAGTCTTTAAAGAGTTAGGGTTACAATCATTGGTTTGATTTGCAGAAGATCTTTGTTCTCTCATAAGCTTGACACCTATGCAGGATTCGATTATAATAAGAACAGTTTATAAAATTAGTTAAAAAAACGAAACGGAATTCGATGGTTTTTAATTTGTTAACTATATACTTGATAAGAGTTTCGGAAAAGTATATAGAATAATTTAACCAGCATGAGCATACATTAACAGAGAATTTCGACCTGGAAGGGGCGAGACTATGAGTAACGAAAAGGAAGTTTTACTCACCTTAGAGGGACTAAATAAGTATGAAAAAGAACTGGAATATTTAAAAACAACTCGTCGTCGTGAGGTGGCAGAGCGAATCAAGCAGGCATTAGAGTTCGGAGATATTAGTGAAAATTCCGAGTATGAAGATGCCAAAAATGAACAAGGTTTTATCGAGGGTAAAATCCTATCAATTGAAAAAATGTTGCGTAATGCTAAAGTTATTGATGAACAAGCGATTCAGTCAGATGTGGTTAGCATTGGTTCGAAAGTAACATTAATTGAGATTAATGGTGGCGCAGAAACCGAATACATGATCGTAGGTTCGGCAGAAGCAGATCCCTCACAATTTCGCATTTCCAATGAATCACCAGTTGGTCGGAGTCTGATGGGTCAGAAAGTTGGTAGTGTTGTCGATGTAAATGTACCAATTGGAGTAATACAATATAAGATTGTGGCAATAAAAAAATAGAGTGGTCAAGCCACTCTATTTAGATATTTAAATGGGGGATCGATTTTGGAAAATGAAACATTAGTACAACAGCGTAGTGAACAGATGGAGATTCGGATTCAAAAGCTCAAAGCTTTACAAGAACGAGGTTTAAATCCTTATGGTCAAAGATATGAGCGAACTCATCAACTTCAAGAAATCACAGATTTTTTTGTCGAATTAGAGAATCAACAAGTAAAAATTTGTGGTCGTCTAATCTCCAAACGTGATCAGGGTAAAGCATGTTTTGCTAACTTAATGGATCAAACTGGAAATCTTCAAATTTACAGTAAGATCGATCTTTTGGGAGCAGAGAACTATGCTGATTTTGTTGAGCTTGATCTGGGTGATATTATTGGAATTACTGGAAAGGTTTTTAAGACTCATCGCGGGCAGATCAGTGTTCAGGTTGAAGAGTTTCAGTTGCTTTCAAAGGCTTTACGTCCTTTACCTGAAAAATGGCATGGTTTAAAAGACACTGATACTCGTTATCGCCAACGTTATCTGGATTTAATCTCCAATCCAGAAGTAAAAGAGGTCTTTTTAAAGCGTAATCAAGTAATTAAAACAATTCGGCAGATTTTAGATCAGCAAGGATTTGTTGAAGTTGAGACTCCAGTATTAAGTGCGGTAGCTGGGGGTGGACATGCTCGTCCTTTTATGACCCATCATAATACTCTAGATCTTGATTTAACATTGCGCATTGCTTTGGAATTATATCATAAACGCTTGATTGTAGGTGGTTTTGACCGCGTCTATGAGATCGGACATTGTTTTCGTAATGAAGGAATCTCGACCCGTCATAATCCCGAATTTACTATGATTGAGTTGTATCAATCCTATGCAGACTATCATGTGATGATGGAATTAATTGAAAAAATTATTTCCGAAGTAGCTTTAACCGTCTGCGGAACTACCAAGCTCGAATATCAAGGAACTCCAATTGATCTGACGCCTCCCTGGCCTAGAATCTCGATTATTGAGGCAATTAAGAAATTTACTGGAATTGACTGGTTGACTATTGATAATGATGCCGCAGCAGTAGCGGCAGCAACTAGTTTGGGTTTGAAGATTGATCCCAAAGCAACCAAAGGAATGGTTTTGGATGAGATCTGTTCTGAGTATGTTGAGTCCAAATTGATTCAACCTACTTTTTTGATTGATTATCCGATTGAAATATCACCTTTAGCAAAGAAAAAAGCAGATAATTCTGAGCTTACCGAACGTTTTGAGCTGTTTGTCTATGGTCGCGAAATGGCAAATGCTTTTTCAGAGTTAAATGATCCATTAGACCAACGTGAACGTTTTCTTGAGCAAGCACGAGAAAAGGCTAAAGGTAATGATGAAGCAATGGTTTGGGATGAGGACTTTTTGAATGCCTTGGAACATGGCATGCCTCCTACAGGTGGTATGGGTATGGGAATTGATCGTTTAGTAATGCTTTTAACGGATTCCCCTTCAATTCGTGATGTGATTCTCTTTCCAGTGATGCGTCCGCTTGAACGATAATGATCAAGGAGTTTAAAAATGAGTGAAGCCAAAGAAACAAGACGTCAGTTTCCTAGATTGGAATCACACATCGTTGTCGAATTAAAAATAGCAGATAATTTCCTGAGTCACTATGGTTATATAGAAAACATTAGTGAAGGCGGGATTTGTGTTGTAACTTTGGATTCTTTTGAGGCACATTCTGGAATTACTGTGATTTTTTCACTCCCGGACAAGCCAATCAAGTTTAATCTTGAGGTATCATTGGTCTACAGTACAGTGAGAGAAGATGCTTTGTACTATCATGGTTTTAAATTTGATGCATTAAAGGACGAAGAACATGCTGCAATTGCAGCTTATTTACAACGTGT
>JBFYZC010000372.1:0-3802 GCA_041309705.1 Bacillota bacterium
TAATCCGTTGAAGTATGTCGATCCTACCGGCGAAGATGCGATTATTGTGACGGAGAAGAGTGCACTTGGTATCTTGGGACATGTCTTTATTGTCGCGATTAATCCCGAGACGGGAAAAGGACAGGTCTATTCCTTTGGAGCTAGAGACTTTACGTTAGGTGGAGTTTTATGGGGTGCCTCAGTAGTAGATTATTGCAAAGTAGATATAACTGATCGTGCCACATTAATTAAGGATTTAACTACAGCAGGATTTCTTACTAAAGATGCCAGTGTTGCTACAGAATGGATTACAATGAATGATGATCAAACCACGAAGACAATTCAATATTTAAATTCCAGTATCACAAGTGAAGAACCTATTATCGGGAGAAATGAAGGTACGTCTAGATATAATGTGTTGCTCTTCTCGTGTTTGGACTATGTGTTAAGAGCAATAGATGTTGGTAAGTCTTGGGGGATACCACTCAGGCAAGCAACGGCAGGTGGGATAGCTAACAGTCCTACGATGCATAATTTGATGTTTGGCTGGTTGAATCCTGAATGGAAAGAGAAACGAGATTAACAGGAGCAAAAATGAGAATCATTAACAACAAAGTGGGATTACTGATGTTAATCTTCATGCTAACCAGTACAGTCAGCCAACCAGTGGCAGCACGAACCCTCCCAGACGCAATTAAGCGTCTGGGAGGCAACATTATCTTGGTCAAGTCATACTGGGATCAAGAGAATCAATGGCATAGATGTCTGTATGAATATCAGGTGGCGACTGACAAAGTCACTCCGTTACTGGCGGGGATGGATTATGAGTATCCCCAGAATATGCCAGGGGGCAGAGAAATATTATGCATGGATAGTCAGTGTAGAGTGATTGTGGTGTTTGATGGTAAGCGGCGGCAGACTTTATACAAGAGTCCAGAAGAGATCTGTTTCAATTTTACCTATGCGGCAGAACAACTGATCTATCTGGGCGAATTTACTCCGCGTAAGGAGACGAACCGGAATCAGCCAGGAAATGAAGCAGAGCGGTTTGGAATGAAACGAGTGGCTTTGAAGGATCAAAGTACTGCTTGGCTGGAGACAGGGCAGCTTGATTTTAATTTAAGGATGCGAATCTTTGGGATCAAGCATCAAAAGGAGTTTTATTTTTCTGCCCTGACAGCACATGAGCATAATAAAAAATTTTCGATCTATCGGCTTGGTTATCAAGATAATAACTGGAAAACACCAGAATATGTCTGTGAAGGTAACTATCCCTTACCTCGTGAGGATGGTAAGTATTTAGCCACGATCAGTAATCACCAACGTGAGTTAGTGATCTACGATCTAAAACAGAAAAAATATCGCAGGATGGGATTGAAAGAGGTCACTGATCTTGCCTGGATCAATAGTACCGATTATCTGATCTATAAAAAATGGGCTTCGTTTCTCTGGTATGATGAGTTGGAGTTAGGGATTATTAATACCACAACCAAACAGAAATATAAGTTGCTAACTGCACCCAGAGGGGGTTTTGGTCCAGGGCTTGCCTGGATGAATCGGTAGTTTGGTTGATTAACAGGAGAACAATGATGAGACTATTAATGACCAGTGGGTTATTGTTGATGGTTGGTGTGCTAGCGTGCACACCAGCCATAGGTAAGAAGCAGCCCGTTTTCCCGAAAGAGCTGACTGCCCTCAAGGGAAGCGTGATCTATGTCCAGTCAGAATTGCAGAAGTATTCATTAACGACCTGCCGCGCGGAGGCAATTCCTAAGACTTATCCTTTTTGGAGTCTCCAAAGTATCAATGGTGGCAGTCGGTTATTGGTGGGGAATTATGAGTTGAGTCAGCTCTATTTACTGGATCAAGCGCTTAAGTTGACCGAGTTTTATCCTTTGCAAGATAAAATAGAAACTTGTGCTTATACCGAAGAAAAACTGATCTACCTCACGAAAATCGAGGGAGCATATCGTCTGGTCTGGGTTGATCTGAAAAACGAGCTTCGCCAGGTAATGAATCATCTAAAAGGGAAGGTCTGTATTGACAGTGGAATTTCTGCAACCAGAAACAGTCTCTTTTATGAGGTGACAATTGATGAAAGAGATCTCAGTAAACGCTTGCTCTATCAGACTAACTATCAAAATGGTAACTGGAGCGAGCCGCGTTTCGTGATTGCCGGAAGCGCTCCTGCAATTCGGGAGGATGGTCAGCGATTAGCCTGCGTCCAAGGGAAGAATCGTCAATTAGTGATCTATGATCTTAAGCAACAGCAATTGAAGCAGACTAATTTGAAAAAAGTTAGTCAAGTAGCTTGGATTAATAACACTGATTACCTGATCTATACCAAATGGAACTATAAAGTGCTGGCTGACTTTATTGAACTGGGAATTGTGAACTACCGGACGGGACGCAAAGAGGTTATTTTAGAAATCTCGCGTGGAGGTTTGCGTTCTGGTTTGGCGTGGGTGAATTTTTAAGTTTGATGTAGGAACCAGGTCACGACTTGGTGCTTACATTCTACAGAAAGGTTACTTCTGCAAAAGAAAGTTTACTTTTACTATAAGTGAACTATTTTTATATATATTTACAGTTTCTTGAAAAACAAGTTGGTTTTCTCGCGAATCAGGCGCGCCTGTTTTTTGAAAAATTTTTATGATCTAGATGATTAAAACCCAAAAAGTAAGTCCAATTAATATTTCATCTAAAATATACTGCACTTTATTACGTCGTGAAACTATATCTTACATGAAATATTTGACTAAATACTTTTTGTGGCATAATCATAGATACCTCTGGCGTCTTTAGTCATAATTCAGATAGATTTATATATTTTCCAATAAAGATCTTTCATTTTAACGAATAAAATCATCCGGCGTATCGCCTTCTACTTGGGAAAAAAATACATTTAATTAAATATCTTGTGATTAAACCAAAATAATAAATAATCATCCTAATACAAATAAATCGACTTAAAAATTCTTTCTATCTTATAAGTCAAGTAGACATTTATTAAATTTAATGTAAAATGTCATTTCATTAAACTATTTATTGAGGAAATAAATGATTACTGTTAATAACATTTTAACTAGATTAAAAAAATACAGAAAATATAACTTATTAATCGTATTATGCAGCATATTACTTTTTCTAACTTTTTGCGTAAATTTTCTTAACAGATTATCTTCTCATAATGTCTTTGAAGAATTTTCTCTCTGCAATGCTCTTGTCCATGTCAAAAATATTTCCGAAAAACCCCATCCTGTCGGTTCCTTGGCTCATGACAATGTTAAAATATATATTTTATCTGAGCTATCGAAATTAAATTGTAATGTCGATGTTCAAAGAAAGTTATCCGTCTCTGATATTACATCCAAAACTAGAGCAGGTATGGTTGAAAATATTGTCGCGGTAATTCCGGGATATGAAGGTAAAAATAAAATTCTTATTACCGTCCATTATGATTCAATTCCTTTTTCTCCTGGTGCAGGTGATAACGGAATTGGTGTCGCATCAAGTCTTGAAGTTATTCGCGTACTTAAATCCGGGGTAAAACTTAAAAATGATATTATATTTTTATTTACAGATGGTGAAGAATGCGGATTTCTGGGTGCAGAAGCTTTTTATCACAATCACCATTTGGCAAAAAATATAGATTTTGTGTTAAATTTTGATTCATTGGGTAATTCAGGTAATTCTATAATTGCTGAAACGTCAGGCGCATTTGGCAATGATATGTCTCTTTTTTATAAAGAACTTTATCCCTTCCATTCACAATCTGCTATTCCTTCAGCATATAATAAAATGAAAGCGTTATCTGATTTTT